>NZ_JBHSGT010000020.1:0-181044 GCF_042654605.1 Enterococcus eurekensis | reverse complement strand
ACTTTCTGATTCTAAGTATAATGGGAGATTTGAATATTTTACATATACTCTGTGATTACTCGCTTACTTTTGAAAAGCAGCAATCCAATTTCCACTATCCTTTAACGCGTTGGGAATGGCGGAATCTTTAAAAATGACACCAAAATTATAATCAAATAATTCAGAGGAATAAAGAAATAGCAAAAAGAACTGCCATTCGATTAAAGACCAGTTGTTCAAAAAGAGTGGTTTTGCGGGGAAGTGGAACTGGTGGAATATTTCTTCTTCTTCATTTGATAATTGGAAAGGAACACCAGAATGAACACCGTGCTCATAGGCGTAATAAACGAGTGCAAAGACGTCAAATTCTTTCATTGTTAAATGAATCTCAAGATAGTCTAGAATTTTTAGTGAGCGCGATTCAAATATTCCTGGCTCATCGAGAAGTGGTAACGATGTCAATTGACGATAAAGTAAAAATAAAAACGAAAAATAGAACGAGCGAATCGCAAATTCTGATCCTGTAAGTTTGATTTTCTGAGCAAAAGTAATATGAATGTCATATTTGTTTAAATTAGTGTTAATGCTCTTAACTTTCCGTCGTAAAGTGGATTCGCTGATATGTTGTTCTTCGTAAAAATCAACAGAAGTTAATTCGCGGTAGTGGAGAATTTTTCGAAGTAGAATGAAAGACAAATCTTGTTCAGCATAAAAATTGATTAGTTGTTTTAGCGTGACATTATTCCTTGTTAAACGAATACCGTAACGTTTACTAATGATTAATTCGCATTCACTACTTGGGTGTAAAGCCTGCAAATCATCCTTTAGGAGTCGACAAGTTTGTTGAATTGTATCGGCACTAAAATGAGAGATTCTCTGAGCGATTTCATTAGTCGTTAAGAAATTATCCGCGTCATCTAATAATTGCAACAGTTGTGTTTTCAATAAAAATTCTTTATCTAACCCAAGGAGCATGATTGATTGCTTGTGTTCATTCTTCATCTTCTTCTACCTCCTATACTGAACATTATACGCCATTTTTTTATAATAACTATGTCCAAATATTCGCGTTTTATTACCGATAATAAGAATATGAAAATTAGATTAGAGAATGATAAGATTTATATAGTTAGTCATGATAAATATTGTTATCTAAGGAAACATTTATGGTAGCCATCCGACTGTTGGATTTGTTTTTTTGACGTTACTTAATATGAAGAATATTTGTCTTTCACGCAGGTTTTTTCTAATCGTGACAAGTATTTACTTTCCTCGATATTAAAAAATCTGGAAATATCATATTTGGAAAGAGGATGGGAGGGTAGACAATGAGAAAAAAAGGAATGGTGTGGTTTTCGTTATTACTATTATTAATCAGTTTTTTGCCGAGTTTCCTTCAGGCATATGTAGTGCACGCGCAATCGCCAGATGAGGTGAAGCAGACAGTGATTCAAAGTAACTACTTAAATGTTTCGACAACAGCGAAACAAGTAGATCAAGAATTACTATGGGAAATTGATTATTCAATAGGTGTTCCCGCTGAAAATCATACACGAAGAATCAAAATCAAAGTGTTTAATCAAGACGAAAGGAATGTAATCCAACCAGAACAACTTTCAGGTTGGGTAACTAGTGCGGATAATTGGTTTCAAACGGAAGCACTTAGTCAAACAGGAAAAGGAAAAGTCGTTATTCGAACCGCTTTGGACGTTAAAGAACTTCAATTAAAAGTTCAGTTAGATGAAGAAGTGATCAATGAAATTGAAGTCGCAGGTGAATCACCTGACGAAACAACGACTACCCAAGAAAAAGTCTTCACAGAAAATATCTTAGAAGCGCCATTTGCTAATTCTCACACGTTGTCCGCTCCGATTGTTCAGGCCTCAGCTGAAAGTACTTCATCAAGTACATCAGTTGAAGAATCCCCCGTTGAAACGACCGAAGCAGACAGTCAAGTGACAGAAACAGATACATCAGAAGAATCGACAAATACAACCGAAACAAGCAAAACGGAATCTTCCCCAAGTGAAAGTAGTGAAAAAGAGAGTACAGAAACGTCGTCAAGTCAAGCAGAGACATTGATTAATAACTTTAACTACAATATGGGAATCATGCCATTTGCAGTTGCACCTTATGTAGATCCTTTTGCATATACTCCTGATGGCGGAAAATTTCCAACACATGGTACAAATAACTATACGGTAACTTTAGACGATCTAGATATTAAAAATTATAATTATAGTAGCAATACAGATCCTAAAGCAGGCGTCCCCCCTATAAAAAATGTTTTATCTGGGAATATGAATTTCGACAATGGTTACCATGCTTATAAGGTTACTGATAACCCAGCTCAAGATATTTATATGAAAAAAATTGCGATGCCTACCGACGATCCAACGAAATTTAAAATTCAACTAGATATGATTGGTGGCTATTTGGAAACTAGAAAAAATGTCGATGTTGTCTTTGTGGTAGATAAGTCTGGGAGTATGCAAGGCAGCAATTGGTCAGCACTAAATAATGCTCTAAGCACATTTGCTAATGGTTTACTAGGAAATGTTAATAATCCAGATGGAGCAGTAAAGCTGGGTTTAGCTTCGTTTGGTGGTGTACAAGAAAATCAAACTTGGAGAGCTTTTGGTGAAGTTGGAAATTTTGGAGGCTTGCAGGGAAACTATACTGGATTTACAACAAGTGCAAGTTCTTTTCTAAATCATAAGATTTTAACGGTAACCCCAACAGGAGGAACACCAACATTTCTCGGATTGGATGCAGGACTGGAGTTACTAACGAATACCGCCTATAATTCTCGCTCAAATGCTGAAAAAGTTTTAATCATTTTAACTGACGGGCAGCCAACCTATGCACCTACTGGTAGATACACAGGGATAAGACAAACATCAACTATTGCTAACAATCGCATGACTCGAACAACACCATCAAGTACTGTTGAGAGATTTACAGCAGGTTCAGGGTTATTTACTGGAGATGGATCAAGCACACCACAAACAACTAGAGACGCGATTATTTCACATGCTAACAGTCGTACAAGTAGTTATCCTGGAATTGAACGCTATGCAATTGGATTTAACGTAGATAATGTAGGTGATATTCTAGCAGCTTTAGGGCCTAAAGGACAGTATTCAGCAACGAATCAGGCCAATCTAACAACTGTTTTGAATATTATTAAACAAAAAATATTAGATATTAGTTCACTAATTAGAGATGCTAAGGTCTTTGACCCAATGAGTCAATATGTGGATTTAAATGCAACAACAGTTAAAACCTCAGCGTTACAAGTCAATCTGACGTCTCCAAGAACGATGACTGTGATCCCATCTACTGGTGGGAATTATCCAGAATATGCTCAAAATGTTGTGATTGACAAAACAGGAAATAAAGTTAATTTGTCAAACTTAACCTTGTCCGGAAGTAGTACGAAACTAGATGGATTCAGGGTTGAATATGAAGTAACGCTAAAAGATGCGTATCAAGACGGGAAATTTTATCCTACTAATGGACCAACCTATTTAGCAGACGAAAACTATCCAAACCCATTTGGTTTTGCTGTTCCATCTGTTAAGCATTATAAAACCATCAATATCCCAGTCGAAAAAATCTGGAATGATGATAATAATGATTGGAATACACGTCAAGATATTACTTTACAATTACAGCGTCAAAATGGAAGTAACTGGGAGAATGTAGCGAATAATGCCTTTGCAATTGCTAAAACAGCAACAGGAAATGCGCTTAAACATACTTTCTCTAATTTACCATCATATGCTAATGGACAAGCAATCAACTATCGAATTGTTGAAATACCTGATCGAGTATTAGGATATGATCCAGGAGTTACAACGCCAGTATCAACGAATGTGCAAGCGAATGATAAAACGTTGAAGATGACAAATAATCTGAAAAAAATACCTTTAGGTAAATTTACAAAAATCAATCAAAATGGTGATCGATTGACGGGCGTAAAATTCAAATTATTTAAGTCAGACGGCACGACTCAAATTGGAGCTGAAAAAACATCTATAGCTAATGGTGAGGTTGATTTTAGTGATATTCAATTACCAGTAGGTACGTATATCTTAAGGGAAACAGAGGCGCTTCCTGGCTATGAAACGGCGCCAGATAAGACTATTATCGTTACGGATACAGGAACGACAACAGCGAACCTTGTTATTACGGGACTGGATGAGAAACCAAATGAAGATGGGAACCAAGTTGTCAACCATCTACGATTATTTACATTAAAAGTAACAAAAGAAGATAATCACGGGAATGCGTTAGAAGGTGCAACCTTTACTTTGAAACGCACGATTCCAACGCCGGAAACACCAATCTCAGGAACCACAAACCAAAATATATTTACTTTTGCAGGATTGTCTGCTGGAACGTACATTCTAACAGAAACAAGTCCACCGAATGGATATATTGGAGTTGAAGCAATGACCGTGGTGATTAGTGCCAATGGTCAAGTAACGATTAATGGAGTTGTCCAAGAGGCTACTCCAACTGAAGGTGAAACACTAATCGAATTAACTGTAAAAAATAAAGAAAAAGGTCAATTGCCTTCAACTGGTGGTCATGGAACCCAACAATTCTTAGTTGCTGCACTCGTTTTAGCTGGTATTGCAGGAGCTATCGCAGTCTACTATGTCTATCGTAACCGAAAGGAGGCAGAGTAAGATGAAACTAAGAAAAATATTTGCTAGTTTTGTATTAGTCTTTCTCTTAGCACCTTTAGTAGAGGTTGGACAAAGAGAGGTACGAGCGATAGAAAATCCAGAGACAGCAACTTTTGTCTTACATAAGCGTGTGTTTGATGACAATATGCCAGAGTATAAAGAAAATACGGGTTTAGAAATGCCTGATTTTGGTGGAAGAGCACTTAATGGAGCAGGATTTACAGTTTACGACGTAACAGCTAAGTATCATGCAGCACTTGTTGGAAAAACACAAGCAGAAGCAATAGCTGCGGTAATTGATGAATATAATGATGATGCTGTTGGATTTACGAAGGTAGGAAATGAACAATTTACTGCGGATCCAGAGGGAACAACAAAATTTGTCGATTTACCTTTGTATTCAAATGATATAGACGCAGCATATTTATTCGTTGAAACAACCACACCTACTAATCTAAATATTGTTCAAAATGCCATACCTGTATTAGTTAGTTTACCAATAGAAGATCCTACGAACGAAGGGCAATCCCTAACTACCATTAACTTATATCCAAAAAATGTTTCTCGTGAAGAACCAAAACCCACGCCAAAACCGGAACCGAAACCTACTCCAAAGCCAAAACCGCCTGGTCGCTTACCACAAACAGGTGAAGCGAAAACGATGATTGGATTATTCGGTGTATTGATTGTTGGAACGGTGAGTATCATTTGGTTCAAAAGAAATTCTAGTAAAAAAACAAATTAAAAAGATAAAGCAGGAGGAAGAGAAAATGAATATTGGGAAGAAAATTTGGAAAATTGCTATTGCTGCTTTGTTAATTGCACCACTATTTGCTGGTAGTTTGAATGCTTCTGCAGTCACTGAAGGAAATGTCGATGTAACAGTTCATAAGCGTGTGTTTGACGACAATATGCCAGAGTATAAAGAAAATACGGGCTTAGAAATGCCTGATTTTGGTGGAAGAGCACTTAATGGAGCAGGATTTACAGTTTACGACGTAACAGCTCAGTATCATGCAGCGCTTGTTGGAAAAACACAAGCAGAAGCGATGGCTACGGTAATCGATGAATACAACGATGATGATACTGGATTTACGAAGGTGGGAAATGAGCAATTTACTGCAGATCCAGATGGAACAACAAAATTTGCCAATCTACCTTTGTATTCAAATGATTTAGATGCAGCATATCTATTCGTTGAAACAACTACACCTGCTAAACCAAACATTGTTCAAAAAGCCGCACCATTTATTTTATCGATGCCAATCTATACAGCGATGGATAGTACAGGGGTATTAAATACTGATATTCACGTATATCCAAAAAACGTAACAGCTAAAGATACAAAAGTTCTTGAAAATGCGGAAGATTTTGGAACGATTACCTTGGAAACAGGTGGACAATCCTATCCTAACGTTCAAATTGGCGATATCTTAAACTATAAATTAACGATTAATGTACCTGTGGATATTGCGGATTTAACAAGCTTTAAAGTTAAAGATACTCCAGGAGCAGGGATGGCATTAGCGCCAACACCTAATATTGTTGTAGCTGGACTAACAGCAGGAGCTGGGAATGACTATACTATTTCAACAGCGGAAAATATTTTGGAATTAACGTTTGATACAGCGAAACTTGCAGCAGCAGGACTTGCAGGACAAACATTAACCATTACTTACGATATGGTCCTAACAGCTGAGGCAATCCCTGATACACCAATTAAAAACTCAGCGACAACGATTCAAAATGAGACTGAAATAGGTATTACGCCTCCTCCAGGTGTTGTAACGGGTGGTAAACAATTTATCAAACATGATAAACATACAGCTAAGGCATTAGCCGGGGCTAAATTTAAAGTAACAAATGGAACGCAGTGGGCGAAATTTATTGTAAATACAAAAGGTGAGTACGCATTTAATGGCTGGGGAACTGAAGCGCAAGCAACTGAAGTTGTTACAGGTACAGATGGCGTATTTAAAGTTATTGGATTAACAGCAGGCAACTATCAATTGAAAGAAACATTTGCACCGAATGGCTATGTATTGTTAGCAGATAACGTGAGCTTCACAGTAGTGGCAAACGGTTACGGCTCAACAGATGCTTTACGTCAAACTGTAAACAACGTACCTAAAGGCCTTCTTCCTTCTACTGGTGGAACAGGAATCTACGCATTCTTAATCATCGGTTCAATGATGATGGCGGGCGCATACTTCTGGTTTAAACGTTCAAAAGAACATGCAGAAGTTTAACAATTGAATAAGGAGTAGTTGAAGTACGAAACATCGTACTTCAACTGCTTAAAATTTAACGGTGGGGTGGATTGGATGATCTATCTCACCGTTAAATTTTAAGCTGAAAAAGGGAGTGAGGAGATGGAGCCACATAAAAAAAGAAACTCACGAATGAAAAGGGAGCAGATGAATGTTCTTTTGAAAGTTATCATGTTTACACTCTTTGTATCAGGAGCAGGTATTTTTGCTTATCCATTTATTTCTGATGCGGTGAATAACTATTATGATCAAAAAAATCTTGCACAAATGCAAGTCGAAACAGAACAAGAAAATATAAATCAACTTCAAAAACAAAAGGAAGAGTTGGCTAGAAAAAATGAGGAGTTGTTAGCAGAAGGAAAATTAAATAATATTCCTGGTATGGGATTAATCGAAGATCCTTTTGATGAAGCGATAGGCAATCAAGAATCTCCGGGACGTGAATACTTTGAAGAGTACACAGTTGGAGCGGTCTATATCCCAGCCATTCATGTTAGCTTACCCTTATTTCGTGAGACCAATAACCTTTTGTTAGAAAAAGGAGCAACAATTTTACAGGGGACATCTTTTCCAATTGGTGGACCGAGTACGCATTCCGTGATTACTGGTCACAGCGGAATCCCTGAGAAAAAACTCTTTACCGACTTAGAAAAATTAAAAGTGGGCGATTTATTTTTTGTAGATATTGCCGGTGAAAAATTAGCCTATGAAATTTTTGAATTTGATGTTGTATTACCCCACGAATTTGAATCGTTAGTAATTCAAGACGGAGAGGACCTCGTAACACTCTTAACGTGTACACCCTACATGATTAATACACATCGTTTATTAGTAACAGGCAAACGCATACCGTACCCAGAAGAAGAAATAAAAGAAGAAGTCGAAGCGACTCAACAATATCATCGTCGTCGTTTCCAAATATACATGCTTTTAATTCCCCTATTTTTTATTTTAACTTTTTACTGGATGTGGCGTAAATATGTTTATTATCAAAGCATGAAAAAAACGTATGATTTTGAATTTTATTATTTTGAAAATGGCGTAGTGAAACCGGGCGTGGCGTTTACTTTAGTCGGGAAAGGCGGAAAAGCAGTCCGCAATTCACAAAAAGAGCCCATGATAACGGTTAGTGATTCAAATGGGCTAGTCGTCTTTAAACAAATTCCTGGCGGTTTCTATCGTGCGATTAATCAGGATAAAAAGCTTAAAATACGGGGGAAAGTTGCTCGTTTAAAAGATCCGATATTTAAAATTACTTCCCCTGTTTTTAAACGGAAAGTGGTTAAAAGTCCAAAAAAAGCCTATCAGATTAACGAGGTGAGTTGACATGTCTAAAAAACGAAAAAGAAATCCTTTAATTGCAAAAGTTGCAATGGTTCTGATTTTTTTAGTTGGCTGTTTAATTATGTTTTATCCATTTTATATCGATGCATTGAACAGTTATCTTGATGAAATTCGACTCGAAAGTTTCCAAAAAAAAGAAGCCGCTGAATATCAAGCACAACAAAAAGCATTACTTGAAAAAAATGAGCAGCTTAAAGAATCGGGATTGGAAATTGGTGCAGATCCGTTTGATGAAACGGTCACTCAGAGTGTTTCACAAGAAGAATACGATCAACATTTGCTAGGGACAATTAATATTCCAAAGTTAGCTTTGGATATTCCGTTATTTGATACAACAACTGCTGGTCTACTCGAAGTTGGTGCAACCGTCTTAAATGGGACTTCACAGCCCGTTGGTGGCGAAAGTACGCATTCTGTAATTACTGGGCATCGGGGATTGCCACAGCGTGAACTTTTCACGAATATTCCGAAGCTAGTGAGGGGCGATTTAATCTTATTAAATGTACTGGGTGAAACATTAGCTTATGAAGTGAACGATATTCGTGTGGTTGAACCACATGAAACCGCATCGCTAAAAATCCAAGACAAACAAGATTTAATCACACTTGTGACATGCACACCTTATATGATAAATTCTCACCGACTGCTTGTTACAGGAAAACGTGTGCCATACACACCAGCAATTGCTAAAGTTGCCACTCAAGGAAAAAAGGTACGCAAATGGAAACAGATGGGTATTCTTGTAGGAACCGTCTTATTGATAATTGCTAGTCTGGTTTTGATTATTCGATTGATTTATTTAGAAAGGCTCAAAAAATACCGTTTTGATTTAGACTTGACGCTAGAGGGAACGAATGCGACCTTTCCTGAAAACGTAACGTTGTATAATCATAAAGGGAATAAACCACTAATGCGTAATGGGAAAATATTTCGGATTGAGCCCGATCAAAATGGACGAATTCTATTTGAAGATTTACCTGGTGGGCTTTACCAATTACGCTTTGCAGGTGAAAAAGGACGATTAAAAGCTGGAATTAAGAAAAAAGGACAAAAGCCTCGAATTTATAGCCGGAAATCTTTTAAGAAATTTTCCATCAAACCGACAATGATATTTGCATAAATCTAAAAAATCGATGACTGTATTTCAGCCATCGAGTTTTTCTATCTATTTTACTTTTTTCCTTTTTGGATGGTCATGATTGTAAGCGGTAAGGTTAAAATAAGATAACCAATTAAACTAATCACAAGATAATGTAGCCATGTTCGTTCAATTTTAAAAAGATTTGCTATAGGGATAGCAATGATAATCGATAGAAAATAAAAGACAAATAATTGCACAAAACGCTTGATAGTCATTCAATAACCTTCTTTTCACAAGTAATACTCTCATTGTAGCTGATTAAGACTAGAAAAGCGAAAGATAATTATTTTCTTGATAGCTATCAAGGAATCTCCTAGTTTAATGTTTATACTTAAAGTATAGATAGAAACAAAAGAAGGATTAGGAGTGGTTTAAATGCAAAAAATTATTTTACAATTAGAAGAATTGGTTTGTCCGACTTGTTTACAAAAAATTGAAACAGCAGTCGGAAGTTTAGCAGGTGTACAAAACTTGAAAGTTTTATTTAATGCGAGTAAAGTAAAGGCAGAGATTGATCCAGAAAAAACAACCCTTGAGGATGTCGTAAAAGTGATTGAAGAAGTCGGTTTTGACGTGTTATCAACAAAAGTAAAATAAGTTGAGGAGGGATGAAATGACAGATGAGCATCTATGTGTGTCGCTCGTACCACTGTTTAACCATCTAGATCTTGAAAATCAGCGCTTAATTAATCAAGTTGCGGTCCATAAAACGTTTGAAAAAGGGGAACAGATTATGGTCCCCGGTGGTGCAGAAAGCTTAGCGATTGTCGCTCGTGGGGCAATGAAAGTCTATCAGTTATCCATTAATGGCAAGGAGCAATTACTACGCGTAGTTGAACCTGGAGGGTATGAAGGCGAAAATACGATTTTTGGTGCAATCAATGAGAATTTATTTGTTGAGGCACTGCAAAAAAGTGAAATTTGTATAATCAATAAACAAGATTTTCAAAAGTTACTCGTTTCCTTTCCACAACTAAGTTTAAAGCTGCTATCATTAACTGCAAGTAAGATTACTAGTCTAGAGCAACAGTCACAATTTTTAATGATGGAACGAATTGAGGAACGTTTAGCGACGTATTTGATTGATTTGTATAAAGTCACTAACAATAAACAACTTACCTTACCAATGAAAAAGAAAGAATTGGCGGCTTTTTTAGGAACGACACCAGAGACGTTATCACGCAAATTGAAATTTTTAAGCGATGAAGGTTACTTAAAAATGTATCGTAATCAAATTGAACTATTAGATGTTGAAAGTTTAGAGGAAATCTAAATTTTCAACATTTTTTGTGTTTTTTTGATAGTTATTCGTTACAATAGGAAAAGGTACAGGATACAGAAAAGGGGTAATAAAATGGATGAGAAAAAACAAATGACGTATGGTGATTTGAAAGAAGCGCTTAAAAAAATGGAAGCACTAAATTTGACAGATGAAACAAAAGTTTTCTTAGATACGGGATGGGATAGCATTCAAGAAATTGATTTCGATAGTCTTACTGTTGAACAATCGCAAGTATTTCAAATTGAGGATCCATTAAATGGTGAAATATTTGAAGGTTATAGTTTATTAGAAAAAGCTGAAAAAAATAATGCGAGTGGTCCAGCTGAGACCGTGATTGTTTTAAAACATCTTTATTAGAAAGTTGGTGAAAGCATGTCCGAAATGATTCCATTTCCAGATAAAGAAACACAACTTTTGGCAAGCGGGACACGAAAAATGCTGGCTCAAGATTATTTATCGGCTAAAAAAGATTTTGAAAAGCTTTATAATTTCGCTCCTTCATTTGAAAATGTTCAACAATTAATAGAAGTTTATCGATTACTTGGTGATTTTGAAATTGCTGTTTTTTATGCGCAAGAGTATGAAGCGGAATATCTGTCAAATCCTAATTTTTTTGAACAATATATTCATTTACTTCTATTAGATAAGCAATATTTGTGGGTTCATCGTTTATTAAAAAAACGACCAAATGAAAAACTACAAAAAGACTTAATTCAACTGGAAACGACGCAAGAATTTATTGCAGAATACGATTTGCAACTAAAAGAGCAATTGTTTGCTCAATGGGGCCAGCAAAAACAACCGATTTTTGGTAAGAAGTGGGAATCATGGCTCAAAGGCCTTTCGCTAAGTCGATTTATTTATCTAACTAAAAAGTATTTGCCAACAATCGAGAACTCGTTCTTATTACCTAAAGTTGTCGAAGAGCTTGTTTCATGTGGTGTTAAGGAAACACTTTCTTTCAAAACAATTGATGGACGCCTTCAAACGGTCGATTTGTCGAAAATCCTACCTTTGCCACAAGCACCACAAATGGTGTTGTTTTTAGAGTTAGCAGCAGAAGCATGGGAAAACAAAGACCCGCAGATTGCAGAAGGAATCGCAATGGAAGGGCAAGCGCATTTTTCGTTGCTTTATCCATTTTTACCAGAAGTGTCAGAAATTCCGCGCTGGATTGAAAGTTACAGTTTAGAATACCAGTCGATGTTTGGAAACGAAAAAGCATTAGAATCACTAAAAAACTATAGAAACATTCAGCAAACAAAACAAAAGTTACGTGAAATTTATCAAGAGTTGATGTAAAAGATATTTTTTACTTAAAATGTTTACTTTTATCAAGTGTTAGTGTACTATTTAAAGGTATGCATGAAGCAATTTCATATGTAAATTAATTATTTATTCGGAGGGAAACACATGACTGCAAAATGGGAAAAAACAGCCACAAATGAAGGCGTATTAACATTTTCTGTTAAACAAGAAGATATTCAAAAAGGCTTAACAATTGCCTTTGACAAAGTTAAAAAGAACTTAAACGTACCGGGATTCCGTAAAGGGAAAGTAAGCCGTAGCGTATTTAACCGTATGTATGGTGAAGAAGCTTTATATGAAGATGCTTTAAATGCTGTTTTACCAGCAAACTATGATGCAGCAGTTGCTGAAGCTGGAATTGATCCAGTATCACGCCCTGAAATCGATGTTGAAAGCATGAACAAAGGTGAAGATTGGGTAATTACTGCGAAAGTTACTGTAAAACCTGAAGTTAAATTAGGTGAATACAAAAACTTAACAGTTGAAAAACAAGACCGTGAAGTAACAGAAGCAGACGTGGATGCACGTATTGCTGACTTACAAAAACAACACGCTGAATTAATCGTTAAAGAAGACGCAGCAATCGATGGTGATACTGTTGTTATCGACTTTGAAGGTTTCGTAGGCGAAGAAGCATTCGAAGGCGGAAAAGGCGAGAACTATTCATTAGAATTAGGTTCTGGTTCGTTCATCCCAGGTTTCGAAGAACAATTAGTAGGGAAAGCTGCTGGCGAATCAACTGACGTAACAGTAACATTCCCAGAAAACTACCAAGCAGAAGACTTAGCTGGTAAAGAAGCAATCTTCAAAGTAACGGTTCACGAAGTTAAAGGTAAAGAATTACCTGAATTAGATGATGAATTTGCGAAAGATGTTGATGATTCAGTTGAAACATTAGCAGAATTAAAAGAAAAATTCTTAGCTGAAATGAAAACAAGCAAAGAAGCAGCTGCAAAAGATGCAGTTGAAGAAGCAGCAATTCGTCTAGCAGTTGAAGGTGCTGAAGTTCTAGAATTACCACACGTAATGGTTCACGATGAAGTACACCGTGCAATGGATGAATTCTTAAACAACATGCAACGTCAAGGTATCCAACCTGAAATGTACTACCAATTAACAAATTCAACAGAAGCTGATCTTCATAAACAATTTGAAGGCGAAGCAGATACTCGCGTGAAAACAAACTTAGTAATTGAAGCAATTGCTAAAGCAGAAGGTTTTGAAGCAACTGCTGAAGAAATCGAAGCTGAAATCAAAGAATTAGCAGAAGGCTACAACATGCCAGAAGCTCAAGTACGTCGTGTATTATCAGAAGATATGTTAAAACATGATATTACAATGAAAAAAGCCGTAGAATTAATTACTTCTACAGCTGTTGAAGCTGAATAATTAATTGTCAGTAACCAAACTGTCTGAGGCTTTGTCTTCAGACAGTTTTTCTGTCTAGAGGTTATAAAATTAGCATTTGGTGATGAGTCATAAGCAAAGAATCGTTTGAAGGTGTTATTTACCTTCAAAAAGAATCTGGCTTATGACCGAATCACAGCTAATTTATACCGTTTAATCTAGAGGTTATAAAATAAGTGTTTAGTGATGAGTCATAGTCTAGTGCTAAGAAACTTTAAATAATTTTTTTAAATTAACATCTTTAGAATTATTTAAGCCAACTAACTTAAAACCTTTTGCTTTTAATTGAACTGTGTTAGAATGTGCAAAGGTTGTTAAATGAAGCTTTTTTCGTTTATATGTAGCAAAACAACAAGGAGTGAACGCTGTGTACGAAAATACCAAAGATAATCATCCAGTACGTTGCTCATTTTGTGGGAAGGCCCAAGATGAAGTAAAAAAAATTGTTGCTGGACCAGGAGTTTACATTTGCGATGAATGTATCGAACTTTGTAAAGATATTCTCGATGAAGAGTTTTTTGAAGAAAGTTCTTTTGAATTTATGGAAGTGCCAAAACCAAAAGAGTTATTGGCAACTTTAAATCAATATGTTATTGGTCAAGATCGTGCAAAACGCGCGTTAGCGGTAGCGGTTTATAACCACTACAAACGTGTCAATGCTGAGATTGATGAAGATGAAGTAGAATTGCAAAAGAGTAATATTTGCTTAATTGGACCAACAGGATCAGGTAAAACCTTTTTAGCTCAAACATTAGCACGTAGTTTGAATGTGCCATTTGCGATTGCCGATGCAACTAGCTTAACAGAAGCGGGATATGTTGGAGATGATGTTGAAAACATTTTATTAAAATTATTACAATCAGCAGACTTTGATGTTGAGCGCGCCCAAAAAGGGATTATCTATATCGATGAGATTGATAAAATTGCTCGTAAAGGTGAAAATGTTTCAATTACTCGTGATGTTTCTGGTGAAGGTGTGCAACAAGCCTTACTGAAAATTTTAGAAGGTACGGTCGCTGGTGTGCCACCACAAGGCGGGCGTAAACACCCACAACAAGAAATGATTCAAATCGATACGACAGATATTTTGTTTATCGTGGGTGGTGCTTTCGATGGAATTGAAACAATCGTTAAAAACCGTATGGGTGAAAAAACAATTGGTTTTGGTGCCAACAATCAAAAAATTGCAGAGAATGAAAGTATTATGAAACATATTATTCCGGAAGATTTATTGAAATTTGGCTTAATCCCTGAATTCATCGGACGTTTACCTGTGATGGCTGCTCTGGATAAGTTAACAGAACAAGATCTTGTTCATATTTTAACGGAGCCAAAAAATGCCTTGGTAAAACAATATAAGAAATTAATTGCTTTGGATGGGACAGTTTTAGAGTTTGAAGACGATGCTCTACATGTCATTGCCAAACAAGCAATTGAACGAAATACCGGTGCGCGTGGTTTACGTTCAATCATTGAAGATATTATGATGGATATTATGTTTGATATTCCATCTGAAGAAGAGATTGAAAAAGTGATTATAACAAAAGAAGCCGCAACACAAAGCAGTCATCCAACGATTATCTATCGCGAGAAGAAAGTCGGATAAAAAAGAGCTGTGACAAATCTGTCACAGCTCTACTGTTGTTTATTTAGTAAAATTTAAAGGAGTGAGGAAAATGAATGTTCATTCAGCAGAAATAGTCATCAGTGCGGTTTCACCCGCTCAATACCCATATACTCAATTACCAGAAATTGCCTTAGCTGGTCGTTCAAACGTTGGAAAATCATCATTTATCAATACGTTAATCAATCGTAAAAACTTAGCACGAACATCTTCAAAACCAGGAAAGACTCAAACACTTAATTTTTATTTAATTGAAGATGCTTTGCATTTTGTCGATGTTCCAGGTTATGGCTATGCGAAAGTTTCAAAAACAGAGCGTGCCAAATGGGGCGAGATGATTGAAACCTATTTAACCAGTCGTGAGCAATTACGAGCAGTGATTTCATTAGTCGATTTAAGACATAAACCGACAGAAGAAGATATTCAAATGTATCAGTTTTTAAAATATTATGAAATTCCAGTCATTGTTGTCGCAACCAAAGCCGATAAAATTCCACGAGGAAAATGGAATAAGCATGAAAGTATTGTCAAAAAAGCTTTAGATTTTGATAAAAATGATGATTTTATTCTTTTCTCATCTGAGACGAAGTTAGGAAAAGAGGCTGCTTGGGCAGCAATTGAAAAACGCATGATTTAACAAAGAAAAGTATCGACACAAAAGCATTTCAGCTCTTGTGTCAATACTTTATTTTTTTTGATCTGCTTGTTTGACTTCTTTAGGATGAGGATTTAAAAATCGCTCAATGTCTTTTTCGTGCTCTTTAGTTTTGTCATCTGATTCATCAGGTAAAATTGCAAATTCTTCAAACATTTTATCTAAAGAATCTTCACGTTGAAATTTTACACCCATTATAACGCCTCCAATTGGAAAGTCAGTTTAATAAATATGAAAGATAGGACTTTTTTTTGTAAAAATCGCATTTTTTTCGAGGCGGTTATCAATCCTCTTGATAAGAGCTTCTGAAGTATCGAAAGCGGCAATATTTTTACGCGCTTTAAGTAAAAGTTCTTTTTCTTTTGACGTTTTTTCTTGACGACGATACAAGTTAGCTAAGCGTTCGACATATTCATAATGCGTATAGTCTGTTTGACTGATAAGGAATAACAAGATATCTTCAGCCTTAGCAAACTCACGATTTGTATAGTATTGAATCGATTCACGATACAGTTTGATTTCAAGTTCATTTAATAATTGAGCTTCTTCTTTTTTTGTACGCCATTCATTGATAGAAATCTTCCCACTAATTTCTCCTGCTTGATCGTAGATGAAAATGACGGGAACATTACTTGGGTGCGATGGATCTTCTGATATTTTTTTCATCCGCTTGACCTCTTTTACGTTCATTTCTCTAATAATACAATAGCAACGTTCAAATTGCTAGATAAGTTCCCTTAAATTAAGAAAGCTTTAACTGTTAATCATTTAATTTTCGTAATTGAAAGTAACCAATCATTTCGGAAATCCCCATAAAGATTAGCACACTACCAATTAAAGTCATAATGCTAGATATCGCATTAAACATTAAAACGAGTCCAAGGATAACTAAAATCAAGCCGTAAATAATCCATGGTAGAAAAGCTTGATTACGATTTTTGAATTCAATTGCCTGTATCACTCGCATGACACCATTAATTAGAATAAAGATTCCTAGTAAAATTGTGGTTAAAGTTAGGAGCGGTTTTGCCAAGACTAAAATTCCCAAAGCAGCAATTAAGAAGAAAATCCCCAAATAAAATTGTAGGCCGGTAATATTGTATTGCCGTTTTTCTTTTAGGGCGCTGAACAAGTTTGTAATACCTAAAAATGCCACATAAGCAGCAATCAGATAAATAACACCTTTAGTGAATTGTTGTGGAAAGAGAAGCGCTAAACCACCAGTAATAAAATATAAAATAGCTTGTAAAAAAGTATAGCGTTGAAATTGCCTAAATATTTTTCTCATTTGTTTTTCTCCTTTCGAAATAACCAGTTTTTATTAAATCTTTACTGTTGAATATGAATAAAATAGATCCACCGAAAGACATTTTTCAAAAAAAACTATCGCATGTATGTTTACCGCTTTTTATGATGATTTTGATTGGTTTTATACTATATAAATCATGTCATAATTTAGAAAATTATTCAAGGATTTGCGTGGAGTTTATTCAAATTATTGTTTTTTATTAAGATAGGGATAAGTAAAAACTTTTTTTAAAAAAAAGATAAATGAATTATTTTTAGGGCGATTTATTTGTTGGATTTCCGCCGAATCAATCTGTTTGATTGTATAGGTTTTCGCTAGGGGAAAAACAATAATCGTAGTATAATGAAAGCGGATACAAAATGAGAATGGAGGTATTTGAGTGCTATGAACAGATTAGTTGAAACGTTTAAAAATCTTGTTGAAATGGATTCCGTTTCAAAAAATGAAGGACCGCTTCATGAATATTTGGTAAATTTACTAAAGGCAATAGGGATGGATGTCATTGAAGATGATTCGATGGAAAAAACTGGATTAGGTGGTAATAACATCATTTCCACATGGCGAGGCTCACTCAATAAACAATCACTCTTTTTCTCTTGTCATACAGATACGGTTATACCAGGGAATGGGATAGAAGTTGTTGAAAAAGAGGGAATTTTGTATTCAAAAGGTGAAACAATTTTAGGGGCGGATGATAAGGCAGGGATTGCGATTTTAATTGAAGCTTGCCAGCGGATTAGGGAAGAAGGAATTGCGACGGGAAATTTTGAGTTTGTCTTCTCACCGGGTGAAGAAATTGGTTTAATAGGCTCTTCTGCGTTAGATATGACTTTAGTAAAATCAGATTTTGGCTACGTATTGGATAGTGCGCTAGAAGTTGGAAGAGTCACGATTGCTAGTCCAACTTTATTTATGTACGATGTAAAAATTCTAGGTAAGGCGGCACATGCGGGACTTGAACCCGAAAAAGGAATATCATGTGTTTCTATTCTTTCAGAAGCTTTGAAAAAAATCAAAATTGGTCGCTTAGATACGAAAACAACCGCTAATATCGGTGTACTTCAAGGTGGGGACGCAACGAATATTGTCATGAATGAATTACTTGTTAAAGGCGAAGTTCGAGCTATTGATCCAGAAGTCGCGAATCAATTAATTGAAGAAATGAAACAAGCTTTTCAAGTTGCTGCCGAAATGTTTGGTGGAAATGTTGAAATCGACGTTAAGAAAATGGCAACAGGCTTCCACATAGAAGATAATCAAGCGCCGATGGCATTATTTCTTCGAGCAGCTGAGTTATTGAGATATCCAGTTATTCGTGAAATTAGTGGTGGGGGAAGTGACGCTAATATTTTTAATTTAGGCGGAAAACCGTGTGTTAATCTTTCCATTGGCTATGACAAAATTCATACAACGGAAGAACTTGTTGTGATTGAAGAAATGGAAAAAGCCGTTCAATTAGTGATTGAATTGTTAAAAAATGCTCCTGAGAAGAGTGAGTACGATGAATAAGCAAGTGAAACAATTTAGTTTCATGTTTCTGGCGATTGTCATTTTGGCGATTAGTATCAACATGTTTCTAGGACCACATCATATCGCGGCCGGGGGTGTTAGTGGTATTGGTATATTACTAGAATCATTAATTGGCATCGATCGCGCGTGGGTGGTTATGGTTTTAAATGGACTGATGTTAGTCTTAGCAGCTATTTTTTTAGGTAAGAAAGTTTTCTTTCGGACATTGTTAGGAAGTATCTTATTTCCTCTTTCGCTTAGATTTGTTCCTCAAGTGATGTTAACACAAGATCGTTTGTTATCTGTGATAATGGGCAGTGTTATTTTTGCGACAGGCGTGGCTATTTTGTATCGTATTCAGTCATCTAGTGGGGGGACGACCATTCCACCTCTAATTTTAGAAAAATACTTTAATATTAATACTTCAGTCGGTTTACTATTCACAGATATGATTATCGTTTTTATGAGTCTGTATGTATTTGGTTTCGAGGAGTTCTTATTCGCAATTCTTTCAATAGGAATTACCTCACTTGTTATGACGTATATTGAGACAGGATTAAAACGACGTAAAGCGATTATGATTTTAAGTTTGGCTCACTCGGAAGAAATTCGTACCGCACTTTTAGAAGAGGTTAATCGAGGCATGACTCTGTTTGATGTTCGTGGAGGTAAAAATAACGAACCAAGAGATATGATTTTAACGGTAATTAAACGACAGGAGTATCCAAAAATTAGAGAAGTGATTGATACGATTGATCCAAATTGTTTTGTTATTGTTTATGAAGTTTCAGAAGTTCATGGCTTAGGTTTTTCATATCATCCGATTCAATAAAAGGTGTAGGAAGATTAAATAACGTACAAGGAGGTTTTTGCAATGGAGGCAGGGTATTTAGATCAGGTCCAACCGATGTTACCAATTTTAGCTTTTACATTAGTGATGTTTGTTTGGACAATTGGGGAATTTGTTTCTGCTAAAACGAAAGCACTTGTTTCAATGATGTTAGTGGCGTCCATTATTTTTCTAATCGGATTTTCGGCCGATTTGATTCCTCACGACATGATTCAACAATCAGGCTTACTGGGTTTAGGTCAGGCGGTTGTAGGATTAATTATTGTTCATTTAGGAACAATGATGAGTATTGAAGATTTGAAAGCCCAATGGCGGACCTTTGTTATTGGTTCCTTGACCGTGGTGATTGTTTCCTTAGTTCTTTATTTTGCTGGAAGTCTTGTCTTCGATCGAAATATCGCGATTGCCGGATCAACTGCGATTACTGGAGGGACACTTTCGATTTTGATGGTACAAGGAGAAGCAAGCGCAATCGATGCGGCAGGTGGGGATTTAGGGTTACTTTCCGCGGCGCTATTGGCTGTTTTTCCATTATTAATTTTAAACTTTAAAAATTTTATTGGTTTTTTAGTTACAGCTAATATTTTGAAGAAAGAAGCGTTACGTGTTCGAGGAGAGTATCGCAAGGGCAATCTGAAAATGTATGAAGAGGAGGTCGAAACAAACACAAGCCCAACAAATGAAGTGATTTTACCGAGCTATTTACAAACACCGTATGCAACGTTATTCTTGCTTGGTTTAGCAGAATTAGTTGCTCGATGGTTAAGTGGTTTAACCAATGGTTATGTCAACACATTTGTCATTGCTTTGCTACTAGGAATTGTGTTGAGACATTTTAAATTAGTTAAGCCGAATGCCTTGTCAACAACGGATTCCTTTGGTTTACTCATGATTTCGATTATGGTGATTGCTTTTGGTCCATTAGCGGATATAAATTTAGCTGATTTAGTGACATTGATTTGGCCAATTACCTTTTACCTAATTGGCGGTGTCATAACAATCATGTTAAGTGCGTATATGATTGGAAAACAGGTGGGCTATTCACCGGCCTTGTCAATTGCAGTGGGGCTAACGAGTCTTTTTGGTTTCCCAGGAACGATGGTTTTAACAAAAGAAGCAGCAGCTGCGGTTGGAGAGACAGAGGAAGAAATTGCAGTTATTGAACAAAATATTTTACCAATTATGGTTACCGCTGGATTCTCAACAGTCACAATTACTTCAGTGATTATTGGCGGAATAATGGTTGGATTTATTGTAGGTTAATGAAAGTTTAGATACTCTTCAATCAGGGAGGTTCATCCAATGAAAAATAATCGTTTTTTTGATTTATTATTAGGGATTGCATTTTTTGTTTTGGGAATCATGGCTCTTAATCGTCCAGGAACAACATTAGGGTTCTTAGTCTTCTTCTTTGGGATTCTAGCTGTTATTAGAGGGATTTCTACGATTTTTGGTTTTGGTGCAATTAATAACAAAGAGTCTAAAGGTCTACGGATTTTTTTAGGTCTGTTAGATTTTATTGTTGGTATTCTATTTTTAACGAATATTATTCGTGGGGCTTTATTCTTAGGAATTATGTTTTCAGTTTGGTTCATGTTCGAAAGCATTGGGAATTTATTCTTAGTGGCTCGTTTTAGTAAAATAAAGGGATTAAGTAAGTGGTTAATCTTACTTTTTGATTTAATTTCTTTCGCTTTTGCGATTATGTTGCTATTCAATCCTTTAATTGCAACCCTTGCCCTGCCAAAATTAGTTGGTTTTTCTGCAATTGCGTTTGGTATCGTTTTAATCATCCATGGATCATTTTTTGGGAATAATATGACCAAATAAAAAATTGATCATTATAACTTGTCTATATGAAGAGCACTAGAAGGTGGATTCATCCATCTTTTAGTACTCTTTATTTTTTGTATTTAAATTTAAGGCAAAATCCAGTCCAACGTAGCGATTGTGTTTTCTGAATTAATTGCATGCTTGAAGTGAAAATATGTTAAACTAAAGATGCTCGAATGAAAGGAGGAAGGCATGATGGCATCACTCTTCTCTAGAAGCAAGCCGCTACTAGTCAGTCTTTTAATTGTGACGGTATTTCTATTGGCCGCAGTCTTAGTACAGGTTAACGGGGACTCTATGGTACCAAGTTTAGCAGATAACCAAATTGCGCTTGTTTTACGTCAATCAGAAATTGAACGTTTTGATATTGTGGTTATTAAAGACAGTAAAAAGCCATCAAAACGTGTCATCAAACGTATTATTGGCTTGCCAGGTGATGAATTATCATACAAGGAAGACCAATTATTTATAAATAATCAGCCGGTGAGTGAACCTTTTTTAGTTGAAATAAAAGAAGCATTGGCAAAAGATTCACTTTTAACGGAAAATATAGAAAAAATAAAAATCCCTGAAAATTCGTATTTTGTTTTGGGGGATAATCGCAAAATTTCTTTGGACAGTCGATTAACTGGCGCTGTTCATGAAGATATGATCATTGGTGAGGCCAAGTTTACACTTTGGCCACCGCGAAAAATCCGCTAATCAGACTCTAAAAAGATAGGAGGAAGCAAAGTGACTTTGAAATTTATTACAGGAGCCGGAAATATTAATCATCAAGCAGCGATGATTCAGACCGCACTCGAGTGGCTGAAAGAACCGGATCATGAAGTCTTTTTTTTAGTGCCGAACTATAATAAATTTGAGCGGGAATTGGAAATTTTAAGTAGTTTAAAACAAGCAATCGGTAAAACCCATTTTAGTACGATTCGTAGTCAAGTGTATAGTTTTCACCGGCTTGCATGGTATTTTTTACAACGAACGGGACAATTAGGTAAGCAACCAGTAACAGAAGCCGGTGCATTGTTACTAATGCGCAAGGTCTTAATTAAGTGCGAACCAGAACTCTTATTATATCGTAGTGAAGTCGGTCAATCGGGCTTTATTATGCAATTACTCGATTTGTACCAAGAGTTTCAATTAGGGAATATTGACTTTGAACAGTTAGTTATTCCGGAAGGTGATACCGCAATTGAAGTAACAAATCGGGAACGCAATTTTCAAATGAAATTACGCGAATTACAAATTATTTTTAACGCCTATGAGTCCGAACTACATGCTCGTGAACTTCAAGTGGAACAACCGTTACCTTTATTGACGAATTATTTGAATCACTTAGCGGAAGATTCCTTGAAAAAGACTTTGTTTATCGTAAGTGGTTTTTCAAATTTTTCTGCTCAAGAACACGGGCTATTACAAAGCTTGATGTCTAAATCAAATTTGTGTATTGATTTATTAATTGATACCCCACACGAACAAACGGAAGTATTAGATTTATTTTTTGATGGGAAAGAAACGTATGAGCGTTTGAAATCAGCCGCTCAAGCCCAACAAATCCCAGTCTATTTTGATCAAAAAGGAGAAAAACTAACCGAAGTTACACCTTCTTATCATGTGCTAGAAGCGTACTGGCGTAATAGTCACGTGCAAAATCAAACAATCGAACATTCGGTCGACGATTTTTTGGAGATTTGGCAGGCACAGACACCGATTGAAGAGTTACGACAAATTGCCGTAGAAATAAAACGACTGATGGTGCAATCTCATAAGACCAATCGACCTTTAGCTTATCGTGATATTCAATTGGTGACCTTAAATCCAAAGGTTTATTATCCACTAATACCGGCAATCTTTAAGGAAATGGGGTTGCCTTATTATTTAGATGAAACGAAGCAAATGGATCAGCATCCCTTAATTGAATTTATTGACAGCTTGTTGGCACTGCCTAAATATCACTATCGTTTGAAGGATATTTTCCGTTTTTTACGAAGTGAATTGTATATCCCGAAAGATTGGGATGACGCTGAACAATCATGGGAACAAAATCGTAATCGATTTCGTAATCAAGTCGATTTAACTGAGAATGTTGCATTAGCTCATCAATTTCAAGGGCAGACGTGGCTAAAAAAAGAAGATTGGCAATTAATTGCTTATGATTTTGAAGCCAGCCAGTTAGAAGATACACGGTTGTTAACCGAAACAACCAATCAAGTTCGTCGCAGCTTTGCACGAGACATCGGAACTTTTTTTGCAACGTTTAAAAATCAAGAGACAATTAAGGACGCAGTTATCTGTTTTTACCAATTTTTAATTGAAATGGGAATTGAGCAACAACTCATTTATTGGCGAAATCAAGAAATTGAACGTGGGCAGTTAGAGTCGGCACGTAATCATGAACAAACATGGGATGCTTTAATGGAAATTCTCGACCAATTTGTTGAAATTTATGGGGAAGAGCGATTTGAATTCCAATTGTTTACTGAAATGTTAATGAGCGGATTAGCCAATTTACAATTCGGGAAAATTCCAACCGCAATTGATCAAATTAAGATTAATCCACTTGATCTAGCTCGACCATTGCAAAGTAAAGTCACTTTTGCGATAGGACTAGATGAAGGTAGTTTTCCAAGAAAAGTGGAGAATGCGACGTTATTATCGAGTGATGAGCGGCTCTTTTTAAACACCTATTTAACAGAAGAACAATACATTCGTGACCATACACAAGAGACGATTCGTAAAGAGCCGTTTGTCGCCTATAACGTTTTTTTATCAGCTAGTCACAAACTTTATTTATCATATGCGACCAATCACGATGAGCAACAAAACATCCAGGCATCTCCTTATTTGAAACGTCTGATCCAATGGGCAGGTTTAAAAGAACAAAAACGACAAAGCTTGAAACTGGAAAGTACATTAACTCAACATATTGGTTCTTATCGCGGCCTCGTTCGGCAATTGAATAATATTCATCGTCAAAGCCAAGATGCGCACGTGGAACTTTCTAAATCATGGCGCATTTTACAAGAAGCCTTATTACAATCAGATTATCATACACTGGCTAAAAAAGTCTTAGCAAGCCAAGCAAAGAAAAATATTCCTCAAAATATGTCATCAGAAGTTGCAAAAGATTTATATGGGAAAGATATTTATACTTCTGTTTCCCGCATGGAGACTTTTTACCAGTGTGAGTACAAGTATTTTGTCAATTTTGGTTTACGTTTGAAAGAGCGCGACATCTATGGATTGAACCCGCTAGTGACAGGTGAGCTTTTCCATGAAGCGCTTGATCGATTCTTATCACTAGTTATTCAACAAAACCAAGATTTAACGCAATTATCTGAAGCAGAAAAACGCGCTTTTGTCGATCAAGTTTTACAAGAGATTTTCGGACTCAAACAGTATCACTTATTAGATGCTTCTCCAAGAATGCATTTTATCCGTCATCAACTAGCCAAGACGATTCAACGTGTTACTTGGGCAATACATCAACAAAGTGGTAAATCATTGCTTCAACCACGAAAAACGGAAGTCTTATTTGGTCAAGTTGGACAAAATAAAGGCATTCAAGGGTTAACGTTACCATTAGGAGCCGACAGCCATTTATATGTACGGGGGAAAATTGATCGCATCGATACAGCCGAAATGGAAGACAATCTCTGGTTATCGGTTGTGGATTATAAATCAAGTAGTCGAAAATTTGATTTAACAGAAGCATATTTTGGCTTGGCGATGCAGTTGATTACCTATTTAGACGTTGCTTTGACGAATGCTATACAAACCAGTGAACCGACTAAGCAAGTAAAACCAGCGGGAGCCTATTATTTCCACGTGCATAATCCGTTACTCGATCCAAGTAAGGGGACGGAAGAAGAGCGCTTAAAAGCGTATCAGTTTGATGGCCTATTTGTAGATGACGAAGAATTATTTCCAATCTATGATCAATCACTGGAGCCTTCGACGGGCTCACTTGTCTTTCCGATTAAGAAAAATAAAGATGATATTGCTAGTAAGCGAACAAAAAACGATGCGCGTTTTTACTCTGAAGAAGAGATTACGCTGTTACGCAAACACAATCAAGAAAAACTGATGCAAGGTGGCCAAAGGATTTTATCTGGCGAAATTTCCCTAAATCCATATTATAAAGTCAAAGATAAAAAACGTGCTTGTCAGTATTGTCCGTTTCGTACCGTTTGTAATTTTGATGTGATGCTAGCTGAAAACCAATACCGTCGTATGGATAACTTGAAAAAAGAAGAAATTATTAAGAAAATGGGAGGAGACGATGAATGACCAACATTCCATTAAAACCTCAAAATGAAACATTTACCGATACCCAGTGGCAAGCTATTTTTGATGAAGGCGATCATTTATTGATTTCAGCCTCTGCCGGGTCAGGGAAAACAACCGTTTTAGTACGTCGAGTCATCGAAAAATTAAAAAGTGGAACAAATATTGATGAGCTTTTGATTGTGACCTTTACTGAAGCCGCTGCTAGAGAAATGAAAGAACGGATTCAAGTGGCTTTACAACAAAGTGTCAACGAAGAAAGTGACCCAGAACGCCGTCAACATTTTGTTAAACAACTAAGCTTACTTCCGATGGCGCAAATTTCGACCTTACATTCTTTTTGTTTAGCTGTTATTCGCCGTTATTACTATTTAATCGGGATTGATCCAGTCTTTCGTTTGTTAACGGATGAAACTGAACAGATTTTACTCAAAGAAGAAGTTTGGGAAGAATTACGTGATCAAAAATATGAAGAAGGCACAGAAGTTTTTTACCGTTTAACGGAAAATTTTGTCAATGACCGTTCAGATGAAGCCTTAACGAATGTCGTGATGGATTTGCATCGTTTTGCCCAAGCTAATCCGAGTCCGGAAGTTTGGCTAGAAACATTAGCCAAGCAATATGAGCATTCAGATGACTTAAGCGAACATCCTTTGTTTGCAAAATATATCGCACCGATTTACCTTGCGCAATTGCAAAGTGCTGCGAATCAATTGCAGCGCTCAATTGAGCAAGTCAGCGGTCAAAAAGACTTTAGTAAATTAGCCGACATGCTCGAAAATGATTACGCGCAAGTGGCTTTCTTGTTACAAACGTTCAAGGATAACCAACTAACGGTTTTCTATCAAGCGTTAGGTAATGTTTCCTTTGGTCGTTTTCCAACTTTTCGTAAAGAGGAACAAAAAATCATTTCCATACCGATTAAAGAACAACGTGATGAATTAAAAGAACAAATTGGTGAGATGCAAAAATCATTTGCTTATCCGCCAGAGAAAATCTTAATGTTAATGACACAAGCACAGCCTCTCGTTCAAGAAATGGGACAATTAACATTAGCGTTTATGGAAAATTTAAAACAACGAAAAAAAGATAAGGGTGTTCTAGAGTTCAATGACTTGGAGCATTACGCTTTGGAGATTCTAAGTGGGAGCAATCAAACAGGAAGTGAAGCCTCAACTTATTATCGCCAACAATTCAAAGAAGTCCTAGTTGATGAATATCAAGACGTTAACCGACTTCAAGAGGCAATTTTATCCTGGGTACGAACGCCGGATGATGAAAATGGCAATCAATTTATGGTGGGGGACGTCAAACAGTCGATTTATGCCTTTCGTTTGGCCGATCCAACACTCTTTATTGATAAATATTTAGCTTATGAAAATCAAATAGGTGGACGCCGCATTATTTTGGCTGATAATTTCCGTTCCCGTCATGAGGTTTTACATTTTACGAACCTAATTTTTCAACAGTTAATGAATGAGGAATTAGGACAAATTCCATACGATGAAGCAGCGCAGCTTGTACCAGGCTTCCCTCATTTTCCGGAAAGTGATGATTTCTTGCCTGAACTGCTCATTTATGAAAAAGAAAATGAGCAGATGACAGATGATGGTTTGACCGATGAATGGTTGCTAGAAGATAAAACCGATGGCGAGTTGCATTTAGTGGCGTTAAAAATTAAAGAATTGATCCATTCTAAGTTTCAAATTTATGATAAAAAATTGAAAGAAAATCGCCCATTGACCTATTGTGACATTGTCTTACTGACGCCAACACGTAAAAATAATTTAATGTTACTGGATATCTTCAAGAAATTTGATATCCCTTTAGAAATCAATGATGCACAAAATTATTTTCAAGCAACTGAAGTTCAGAAGATGATTTCATTGCTACAATTGATTGATAACCCTTATCAAGATATCCCTCTAGCAGCTGTTTTACGCTCGCCAATTGTCGGTTTGAGTGAAAAAGAGCTCGTTGAAATTCGTTTAATAAATAAAACAAGTAGTTATTATGAAGCATTCCTAGCAGCTACTCAATTAAAAACGGCTTTAGGTAAAAAGTTACAACAATTTTCAGAACAATTAACTCATTGGCGTGAACAAGCTCGTCGCCAGTCGATTGCTGACTTACTTTGGCAAATTTATGAAGAGACGGCTTACTTGGATTATGTGATTGGCTTACCATCGGGTCGCCAACGTTATGCCAACTTAACCGCATTGGTGAATCGGGCAGAAATGTACGAAACAAGCAGTTTTAGAGGCTTGTATCAATTTATTCGTTTCATTGAAAAAATTCAAGAAAAAGAAAAAGATTTAGCACAGCCTTTTACCGAATCTGTCGAAGATGCGGTTAAATTGATGACTATTCATGGTAGTAAAGGACTAGAATTCCCAGTAGTCTTTGTTTTGGATATGAATAAGCGCTTTAATAATCAAGATTTAAATGGACGTTTTGTTCTAGAGGAACAACTGGGAGCAGGGATTCAATTAATTGATGAAGAACGTGTGCGTTTTGAGACGTTGCCTTATCAAGTAATCAAACAAGTTCGTTTGGAAAAAGCTTTATCCGAAGAAATGCGTAAATTGTATGTGGCTTTAACACGAAGCGAACAAAAATTATATTTAGTGGGTTCATATAAAGACAAGGCCGATACGCTTAAACAATGGTCACAAGCGCTCAATGAGACGGATCCCATTTTAAGTCGAATCTTACGTTATAAACCACTAGGGAATTTGATGAACTGGATTGGAATGACACTCATCCGTCATCCGAAAATGACTGAGTTTTTTGATGAAGAAATTGATCCCGTTAAAAAAATTCATCATCCAGGGAACTTTAAAATTGAGTGGTGGAATGAAGACAAGATTAAACAAACGTCACTTTTATTTGAAAATAATCAAACAGCGTTCGTTGAAGAAGCTAGCGAAGTGGAAGAAGATTTAGCCCCAATATTTCAAATCTTGGAATATCAATATCCATTAGAAAAATCAACGATGACCACAAGTTACCAAAGTGTTTCGGAAATTAAACGATTGTACAATGACCCAGATGATAAAGAAATTACGAAGTTAGCTTGGGAAAGTACATTTGAACAAAGCCAAAAGCAACAATATCGCTACGTCAATGAGCGTCTAGCTCAGCCGAAATTTATGCAAGAAAGAGCCATCGATGGGGCGGCAATTGGTAGTGTCACACATACCTTTTTACAGTTGTTACCTTTGACGATTCAACCAGACTTGGCTTATTTACAATCACAAATGACGCACTTTATTACAACGAATCAACTCGATGAAACGTTGGCGAAAAAAGTTCCGTTACAATCGATTTTATGGTTTTTTGAGACTGATTTGGGGCAAGAAATCTTAGCAAATTCAAAACGAGTCAAACGTGAACAACCATTTTCGATGTTAAAAGAAGCACAAGATGTTTATTTAGATTTTGATGAAGAGGGTGCAGAGCTATTAATTCATGGGATGATTGATGGTTACATTGAATACGATGACCACGTTGTGCTTTATGATTTTAAAACCGACAGCTTTATTAAAGACGAAGCCGCTTTTATTCAAAATTATCAAGGCCAGTTACGACTCTATAAAGAAGCGTTGCAAGAAGCACTCAATAAGCCAGTAACCGATGTTTATTTGATTGCTTTAAGTGCCAAGAAAATTATTGCCTTAAAAGAGAAATCACTTTAACGCTTGATTTCTCTGACTAAGTCTAGTAAACTACGTATGAACTGAATAGATAAAAAGCCTCGATGGAAAAGAGTAGTTTGGCTGATGCTAAAAAGGGAGTCCTGTCATTGACTGAAAGCAGGATTGGCAATCGAAAAATGAAGTTCACTTCCGGAGCTTGCTTTATATAAAGCCGGTTATTGATAATCGTTAAGAAATTAAGTGCATAGTTTTGACTATGAATTAGGATGGTAACGCGAGATCTCGTTCCTTTATTTAATATAAAGGGAAGAGAGTCTCGTGTTTTTTTATTCGCAATTTCAATTTATCTATAAACATTTATAAGGAGGATTCACATGTCTTTACAAGAAAAATTAGAAGCACTTAAACACGAAACACTAGCAAAGATTGAAGCAGCTACCGATTTAGTTGTTTTAAATCAAATTCGTGTTGAAACATTAGGGAAAAAAGGCCCAATTACTGAAGTATTACGTGGAATGAAAGATTTGTCCGCAGAAGAACGTCCAAAAGTAGGAAGTTTTGCAAATGAAATTCGCGATGCTTTGGCGGAACAATTAGAAGCGCGTAAAGAAGTATTAGAACAAGAAGCGATGGATGCAGCACTTGCTAAAGAACGGATTGATGTGACGTTATCAGGTAAACAAATGCCAATCGGAACACGCCATGTCTTAACACAAATTATGGAAGAGATGGAAGATATTTTCGTTGGTATGGGTTATCAAGTTGTCGAAGGGTATGAAGTTGAAAAAGACCATTACAACTTTGAGCGCATGAATTTACCAAAAGACCATCCAGCACGTGACATGCAAGATACGTTTTATATTACCGATGAAATTTTATTACGGACACATACGTCACCTGTTCAAGCACGGACAATGGAAAAACATGATTTTTCAAAAGGACCATTACGTATGGTTTCTCCAGGTAAAGTTTTCCGTCGTGATACAGACGATGCGACACATAGTCATCAATTCCATCAAATTGAAGGTTTAGTCATCGATAAAAACGTTACAATGGGGGACTTAAAAGGTACATTGGAAGTCTTAATGCAAAAAATGTTTGGTGAAGACCGTGAGATTCGTCTACGCCCAAGTTACTTCCCGTTTACTGAGCCATCTGTTGAAGTTGACGTAAGTTGTTTCAAATGTGGTGGGCAAGGTTGTAACGTTTGTAAACAAACGGGTTGGATTGAAATTTTAGGTGCCGGTATGGTTCATCCAAACGTTTTAGAAATGTCTGGGATTGATTCAACAAAATATTCAGGATTTGCTTTTGGCTTAGGTCCAGATCGAATCGCAATGTTACGTTACGGCGTGAACGATATTCGTGATTTTTATCATAATGATATTCGTTTCATTCATCAGTTTAAGGGGGAGTAATTAATAATGTATGTTTCATATAAATGGTTAAATGAATTCGTTGACTTGTCAAAAGTCTCGCCAAAAGAACTTGGCGATACAATGTCAATTACAGGAATTGAAGTCGAAGGAATTGAAGTGTTATCTGAAGGCTTGAAAAAAATCGTGGTCGGTGAAGTGTTAGAGTGTGTCGATCATCCAGATTCTGATCATCTACATATTTGCCAAGTAAATATTGGTGAAGAAGAACCAACACAAATCGTTTGTGGTGCACCAAACGTTAAAGCGGGCATTAAAGTGATTGTGGCTTTACCAGGCGCGCGTATTGCAGGCAATATGAAAATTAAAAAAGGCAAGATTCGTGGTCAAGTGTCAAACGGCATGATTTGTTCTTTAGAAGAGATTGGCTATAGTGATTCCGTTATTCCAAAAGAATATTCAGAAGGTATCCAATACTTACCAGAAGAAGCTATTCCAGGAGAAGAAGTCTTTTCGTATTTAGATATGGATGATTCTATTATTGAATTATCAATTACGCCAAACCGTGCGGATGCATTAAGTATGCGTGGTGTGGCTTATGAAGTCGCAGCGATTTACCGCCAACAACCAACTTTTAATGATGAACCTCTAGTAGAAGTAGCGCGTCCAGCAAGCGAAAAAATCAGCGTAAGCGTTGAAGATAAAGAACTTGTTCCATCTTACCAAATTCGTATTATTGAAAATGTAACGGTGGCACCTAGTCCACAATGGTTACAAAATCGTTTAATGAATGCCGGTATTCGCCCAATTAACAACGTGGTTGACGTAACAAACTATATTCTTTTACAATTCGGACAACCATTGCACGCGTTTGATTACGATCGCTTAGGCAGCCAACAAATCGTTGTACGCCAAGCAACAGACAAAGAAGAATTTGTGACGTTAGATGGCGAAACAAGAAGTTTAACACCAGAAAACATCGTTGTAACCAATGGTCAAGTACCTGTTGCTTTGGCGGGTGTGATGGGTGGTTTAGACTCAGAAATTATTTCGACTTCAACAACCGTTGCTTTAGAGGCAGCTTTGTTTGATTCATTATCTGTACGTCGAACATCAAAACAATTCAACTTACGTAGTGAATCATCTGCTCGTTTTGAAAAAGGTATTAACCATGCAACAATTGCCCAAGCTTGTGATGTTGCAGCAGCAATGATTGCTAAATTATCAGGTGGTGAAGTGTTAACGGGTGCGGTTGCTGGCTCAGAAGTTATTGCAGAGTCTGTAGAAGTTGCAATTACATTAAACCGTATCAATAGTTACTTAGGAACGGAATTATCAGAAGAAGTAGTATCAGAAATTTTTACAGCTCTAGGATTTGAATCGGTTGTCTCAGATGAAAAATTCACAGTGACAGTACCACCAAGACGTTGGGATATTCGTATCGAAGCAGACTTAATTGAAGAAGTTGCTCGTATTTATGGCTATAATCGTCTACCATCAACATTACCAAGTGGGGAAACTGTTGCAGGTTCTCTAACTGAAAAACAAAGAAAAACTCGTAAAATTCGTCACTTGCTAGAAAGCAATGGATTAAGCGAAGCCATCAGTTATGCTTTAACAACAGAAGAAAAAGCGCATCATTTTATGACAAGCGAAAGCATTCCAACTCGTTTAGACTGGCCGATGACAGAAGAGCGTAGTACCTTACGTATGAACTTAACAAGTGGTCTTTTAGAAGATATTGCTTATAATATCGCGCGTAAAAATCATCAATTGGCTCTATATGAAATTGGGAATGTATTCCACCAAACGGATGCTGCTAGCAAAGAGTTGCCAGTTGAAGAACAACATGTCGCAATGGCTTTATCAGGTGATTGGTTATTACAAGATTGGCAAGGAAAAGCAGAAAAAGTAACATACTTCCACTTGAAAGGGATTTTAGAACACTTATTTACTGGTTTAGACTTAGCAGATCAAGTAAGATATGAACAAACAAGTGACTTAAAAGAATTACATCCTGGAAGAACTGCCCTTGTTTATTTAGGAGAAAAATTAATTGGTTTCGTCGGACAAGTACATCCATCAACTGCGAAAGCCTATGATTTACCAGAAACATATGTGGCAGAATTGAACTTAGCAGCGATTTTAAACGTTGAGACGCATTTTGTCTTCCAAACAGTGAGCAAATTCCCAAGTGTTTCAAGAGACATTGCCTTACTCGTTAGTGAAACAATCCCAAGTCAACGCATCGTACAAGAAATTGAAGCAGTCGCAGGTAAGTTCTTAACAGAAGTGGCAATCTTTGACGTTTATCAAGGTGATAACATTGAAGCGGGGCATAAATCGCTTGCATACCACTTAACATTCGCTAACCCTGAAGCAACATTAACCGACGAAGAAATCAACAAAGCAATGGAAAAAGTGACAACTCGCTTAACAGAAGAACTAAAAGCAGTTGTAAGATAAGAGGCTATAAGTCAAGCGTTCAGTAACGAGTAATAAGCCAAGATTCTTTTGAAAGTGATTTTTACTTTCAAAAAGAATTAGCTTATTACCGAGTTACTGCTTGAGTTATGCCGTTTTGAGTAAGAGGCTATTTCTAGAGCGCTATGATATGAGAGATAAGAAAAACGTATGAAAAAATGGTACTTTCATTTTTATCATAGGTAACTTATCTCCGAATATCAGCTCAAGAAATGCCGTTTTATAAGAAGAGGCTATAAGTCAAGCGTTCAGTAACGAGTAATAAGCCAGGATTCTTTTGAAAGTGGTTTTTACTTTCAAAAAGAATCAGCTTATTACCGAGTTACTGCTTGAGCTAAGCTGATTGGTAAGAATTTATAAAAAAATCCAGCTATCCAATCATTAGTAATGTGATTGGGTAGCTGGTATTTTTTATTTATTTCTAGAAGTACTGAATGCCCATTGCACGTTTAACTTCATCAAGTGTTTCTGCAGCAACTTTTTCTGCTTTTAAGCTACCTTGACGTAAGATTTCCATAACGGCACTTGGATCTTTAGCAAACTCTTCACGACGTGCACGAATTGGACCAAAATGTGCTTCTAAAACATCGATCAAATAGCGTTTAATTTTAACATCACCTAAACCACCTTGGCGATATTGTGCTTTTAATTCTTCAATATATTCTTTTTCTGTTCCAAAAACATCAAGGTAAGAAAAGACCATATTTCCTTCAACTTGGCCTGGATCTTCTACACGGATATGATTTGGATCCGTATACATACTCATTACTTTTTTCTTTAAAACATCGGCTGAATCGGCTAAATAAATCCCATTTCCTAAAGATTTACTCATTTTTCCGTTGCCATCAATTCCTGGTAAACGACCCATACCTTTTGGTGGTAAAACGGCTTTTGGTTGAACTAAAACATCTGTTTTGTAAATTGAATTAAAGCTGTGAACAATTTCTTGTGTCTGCTCTAACATTGGTTTTTGGTCTTCTCCAACGGGAACTAAATTTGCTTTGAAGGCCGTAATATCAGCTGCTTGTGAAACGGGATAGACGAAGAAACCAGCTGGTAAACTTTCGCCAAAGTTTTTTTGTTCAATTTCGGCTTTGACAGTCGGGTTACGACGAACGCGCGAAACGCTAACTAAGTTTAAATAATACATCATCAATTCTGCTAATTGCGGGATTTGTGATTGGATAAATAAAGTCGATTTATTTGGATCAAGTCCGATAGCTAAGTAATCAAGCGCAACTTGTAAAACGTTAGCTGAAACTTTCTCTGGATTTTTAGCGTTGTCTGTTAATGCTTGGATATCTGCAACCATTACGAATAATTGGTTATCAGGATCTTTTTGCATTTCAACACGTGTTTTTAGTGAGCCAACGTAGTGTCCTAAGTGTAGTTGGCCAGTTGGGCGATCCCCAGTTAAAATTGTATTCAAAATGTTCACCTTTTCTTTTTTATTCTACCTTTCATCTTACCTGTTTTTTACTCAAGAAACAATTAGATTAGTCGAATTTGTTGATTTTTTTCGTATCTGATTAAAAGTTTGAATAAAGAATGAAAAGTCTTTAAATAATAAGTAAGAACTCTTGAAAAAAACATTAAAAAAGGTGAGAATAGTATCGATAGAGTGAATAAGAAGGAAGTATCGAATGAATAATACGCAACCGATAGGCTTCATTGATTCTGGTGTTGGTGGCTTAACCGTCATCAAAGAAGCGATGAAACAACTACCAAATGAGAATATGATTTATTTAGGGGATACCGCGCGATGTCCATATGGCCCGCGTCCGGCTGAACAAGTAGTTCAGTATACTTGGGAAATGACTCGCTTTTTAATGAAACAAAATATAAAAATGCTTGTAATTGCTTGTAACACCGCTACAGCAGTTGCACTAGAGGAGATTAACCAAGCGTTACCAATTCCAGTAATTGGCGTGATTGCTTCTGGAACTCGTGCAGCCGTTAAAGCGACGAAAAGCCAACAAATAGGCATCATCGGAACGATTGGTACGGTGAACAGTAAATCTTATGAAACGGCAATAATGAGCCGAGTAGCCAGTGCCAATGTTTTTAGTTTAGCTTGTCCAAAATTTGTCCCCTTGGTTGAAAGTAATCAGACTCATTCACCAATAGCAAAAAAAATTGTGGCTGAAACATTACGACCATTACAAAACAAAAAAATTGATACATTGATTCTAGGGTGCACACATTATCCGTTATTACGTCCAATTATCCAAAATGTAATGGGAAAAGACGTGCAATTGGTCGATTCCGGCGCTGAAACGATTTCTGAAGTGAGCATGCTTTTAGATTACTTTAACATTGTTAGTTTGAATACCCCGAAACCTGGGAAATTGGCTTGTTACACCACAGGTTCAACAAAAATGTTTGATGAAATTGCAAATAAATGGTTAGAACGAACCGATGTGAAATCGCAACATATTCAATTAGGAGAGATGTAGATGAGACATGATGGAAGAAATAATCAACAATTGAGAGAAGTTACAATCGAAACACACGTATACAAACATCCGGAAGGTTCGGTGGTTATTTCATTTGGTGATACAATTGTTGTTTGTTCAGCCACTTTAGAAGCAAATGTACCACCATTTTTAAGAGGAAGTGGTACCGGTTGGGTAACGGCCGAATATAGCATGTTGCCGCGTGCAACCAATACACGTAATCGCCGTGAAGCCAATAAAGGCAAGTTAACCGGTCGGACGATGGAAATTCAACGTCTAATTGGTCGTGCATTACGCTCGGTTGTCGATTTAGAAAAATTAGGCGAAAGAAGCATTGTAGTAGATTGTGATGTGTTACAAGCCGATGGTGGTACAAGAACGGCTAGTATCACGGGTGCCTTTGTTGCGTTACGCCTAGCAATCGACAAGCTATTACAAACCAATGAGTTATCAGAAGACCCAATTAAGGAGCATCTAGCAGCCATTAGTGCAGGGATTTTAGCTGATGGTACCCGAGTTGTTGATTTGGATTATGATGAAGATAGTCAAGCCAATGTTGATATGAACTTAGTGATGACTGAAAGCGGCGCGTTTGTTGAGATTCAAGGAACGGGCGAAGAGACTACTTTTAGTGTCGAAGAATTAAATCAAATGCTAGCGCTTGGAAAAGCAGCAATTGAAGAATTAATCGTTAAACAAAAAGAAGCGTTATACACAACCAAACATGAGCTTCTATCAGACAATCAAACGATTATGATAGCAACTGGAAATCCTGGTAAGGCTAAAGAATTTGAAAAAATGTTTGCTGATGCAGGATATGCAATTAAAACGTTAAAAGATTTTCCGGATTTACCAGATGTCAAAGAAACAGGGCGTACTTTTGAGGAAAATGCCCGTTTGAAAGCTGAAACGATTGCAAATATTTTGCAAATGCCCGTCTTAGCCGACGATTCTGGTTTAGAAGTTGACGCTTTAGGTGGACTACCAGGAATTTATTCAGCTCGTTTTGCGGGTAAACATAAAAATGATGGTTCAAATAATGCCAAATTACTCTACGAATTGACGGATGTACCGGACGAAAAAAGGGGCGCTCAATTCCATTGTACTTTAGTTTTTGCTGCACCTAAAAAACAAAGTTTAGTTGTAGAAGCTAAATGGCGTGGTCGAATTGGCCGGATACCTCGTGGTGATAATGGCTTTGGCTATGATCCATTATTTATCGTTGATGGAATGGATAAAACAGCAGCAGAGCTATCAAATGAAGAAAAAAATCAGATAAGTCATCGCGGTTTAGCATTGAAAAAATTACAAAATGAGTGGCAAAATTGGCTCGAAAGTGGGGAGTAAATGAAGTATTTAATCGTGAGTGACAACCATGGGAACCGTCAAATAATCGAACAATTATTTGCTCATTATAAAAATGAAGTCGATGAAATGATTCATTGTGGTGATTCTGAGTTGCCATCAAGCGATCCTTTGTGGCAAGGCGTACATGTTGTAACGGGAAATTGTGATTACGATAGTGGGTATCAAACGTCATTGACAATTGCGACCCCGCTAGATCGTATTTTGGTAACCCACGGACACCTTTATGATGTTCGTTTCGGTCTGCATCGTTTGAGCTTAAAAGCGTTAGAAGAAAAAGCGAATCTCGTCTTTTTTGGTCATACCCATATGATTGGTTGTGAAAAAGTCGGGAATACTTTGTTTTTAAATCCAGGCAGTATCGCGCAACCGAGAGGTATGATTCAAGAAAAAAGTTATTGTATTGTTGAAAGTACAGAAGATGCTTGGAAAGTTCAATATTATCGAGCTGATTTTACGATTCTACCAGAATTGACTTTTGAATTTAAAAAATAAAAGAAGAGCCAGAAGACGGAGTGAACAATCGTGATTGGGAAATATACGGAAGAATTACTAAAAGAAACTCAGGAAAATTTTATTGTGCCGGCAGAAAACGTTGCAACCTTACTATATAGTCATCCTTTAGAACATGCTTTATTAATCTTATCTAAGGTCGGCTATGCGAAAATTCCTGTTTTAGATACCGAAGACCATTTAGTTGGTTTAATTGGCTTATCTGACATTGTCAATAAGATGATGGGGCTAACAGGATTTGAATATCGTTTATTAGAAGGTTTAACCGTAGCTGACGTGATGGAGGTCAATGTACCTACGATTCAACATGAAGAAGATCTTGAAGATATTTTACATTTATTAGTCAATGGTTCGTTTTTACCTGTAGTAAATGAGGAAAATGTTTTTCGCGGAATCATTACTCGAAAAGAAGTATTGAAGTCAGTGAATCATTTAGTTCATGAATTAGAGCGACGCTACACATTAGAACCGAAAAAAGTAGAACAAGTAAAAAAATAAGACAAAAACAGCGGAGCACATGCTTCGCTGTTTTTGTCTTATTTGATAACAATAGGTGTGTTGGGTATTGTATAGCCTGCTGCTGTTAATTCAAAAATAGATAAGGTTAGTAATTCTTGTTGAACGCTGGCTTGTTTACCATTTTCCACATACATTGTCGTACGGATTGCATAGTTGCTATTACCTAAATCGACCACTCCAAAAATAATTGGTTGTGTCTGTAAATCTTCTGCGTAAGTCTCTGCAATCTTTTTATTAGCCCGCGTAATCGCTTCTCGAATCCCCTCGATTCCCTCAGAGGGAATGATTCGGACATCAACAATTACACGCATGGCTTCTCTGGAGTGGTTGCTAACTGTTGTAATATTCCGATTCGGGATGAAATGAACGGTTCCGTCGATTGATCGAATTTGCAACAAGCGTAGGCCAACTTGAGTAACGGTTCCTTCAATATTTAAGTTGGCTAATGTTATGTAGTCACCTACGTCAATTTGTTGCTCAAAAATAATGAAAAAACCGGTCAACAAGTCATTTGTAAAGCCTTGCGCACCCAAACCAATAGCTAAACCAGCAATTCCGGCTCCTGCTAGCAATGAGCCCACAGGAACACCCAGAATCGAAAGTAAGGCATAAATAAAGAAAAAGGCTAAGGTGTAGTACGTAACGTTTAAGACAAGTGTTTTTAAGGTCGTTAAACGGACTTCAGTAGTTTTAGTCCGTTGGTAATTTTTAAACATCTGTTTGATTGAGAAATTCGCAATTTTCGTCAAAACGATAAAAAGTAAAATAAGTAAAGCAATTGCAATCGCTTTTTGAATTATTAAGGCGATTAAGCCTTCCCAGTCGATATTACTCCACCAACGTTGAATCGCATTTAATTGTTGGACAGTCGGTTCGACAATTGGTAATTCCCCCGAATTTGTTGTTAATTGATTAATCATATTGTCCCTCCAAATCTTCTTATCTATTGTATCAAGGAAGGTAGGATAAGAGCAATTGATTTTAAGAAAAATGAATCATTTGGTATTTAGAAACTTATGAATCAGCTTCTTTAATTCTGATTAAGAAAGGTGAACGCCTTTATCAACAAAGATAACTTCCCCAATAATGCCACTAGAAAGCGGACTAATCAGAAACGCACAAGCGTTTCCTACTTCTTCAATGGTTACACCTATATGGTCGGGCGTACGATCTTCAGATAATTGAATTAATTTTTGATAATCTTTAACACCAGTAACGGCTAATGTTTTAATTGCACCAGCTGAGATACCATTAACGCGGATTTTTTTAGGTGATAGATCAGCAGCTAAATAACGGACAGCTGATTCTAAAGCGGCTTTAGCAATACCCATCATATTGTAGTTTGGTACAGCACGTTCTGCACCTAAATAAGTCAAAGTAACAATACCACTATTTTCAGCTAAAATTGGTTGAGCAAAACGAGTGACTGCTATCAGTGAGTAGGCACTAATATCTTGGGCCAGTGCATAGCCTTCACGTGAAATTTCAGTTACTTCACCTTGGAGATCTTCTTTATTTGCATAGGCAACTGCATGAACGACCCCATGAATTTCTCCAGCGTATTCTTTGATTTTTTCAAAAGCACGCTCAATACTGTCGTCACTTGCTACATCACATTCAACTAAAAACTCATTGCCATTCAATAATTTTTCCAAAGGTTTTTTCATTCGCTCACTTTGGTAAGTGTAAATAACTTCAGCACCTTGGTCACGCAAAGCTTGGGCACACCCCCATGCAATACTGCGTTTGTTGGCAACACCCATGACAACGATTTTTTTACCTGCTAGAAAACTCATAATTCCACTCCTTATAGTTACATCAATAATTTTTTTAATAAGTCATTCCGTGAATCACACTCATGATTTCTTATTATTGTCGATAATTGTTTGATTGTCAAACTAAATTTATTATTTTTTATCTGAAGTTGCTAATTTGACGAAAATATGATACTTTGATAATCAAAGTAATACAATCTTTTAAATTATCGAAAAGAGGGAACTTGATGAAAAAGTTTTTAACTGAAACGGAAGTCATGGACTTAATTCCTAACCGTTTTCCAATTATTTATATCGATTATGTAGATGAAATTGAACCAGGGAAAAAAATTATAGCAACAAAAAATGTCACAATTAACGAAGATTTCTTTCAAGGGCATTTCCCGGGAAATCCAGTGATGCCAGGAGCTTTAATTTTAGAAACGTTAGCGCAAGCGGGATCAATTTTAATTTTGAAATCAGAAGAATTCTTAGGACGCACGGCTTACATTGGTGCAATTAACCGAGCAAAATTCCGTCAAAAAGTGGTTCCAGGAGATACAATGAAACTGTCTTTTGAAATTATTAAAGTTAAAGGACCTGTTGGAACAGCGGATGCGATTGCAACTGTGGATGGTAAAGTTGTTGCCGAATGTGAGTTTACGTTCATAGTCGGAGAACAGAAACAAGCCAAATAAGAAGTTTATAAAATAAATAAGTCACAAACCCAGTGTTTTAAGGGTTTTTGGCTTATTGTAATTGTTTTAATGATTGTCATTTTCAATTGAGTCCAAAAAAGCACGTGCTCTCTATTATAAAGAGTGACACGTGCTTTTTATTATTTTGCTTCTTGCAAGACTTTCATGCTTTCGATTGTTACTTCTTCTTTAGGTAGATCGTTTGCATCCGTTTCGACTTTGGCAATGGCATCGACAACGTCCATGCCTTCAATGACTTGACCAAAGACAGTGTAGTTACCATCTAAACTAGGAGCACCACCATTTTTATAAGTTTCAATGATTCTTTCAGGTGTGAATTGAATCGCTAAGTCTTTTGTCATATCTTGAGTATTTTGAACAATAAAGAATTGGCTTCCTTGGCTATCAAGTGCTTGAGCGCGAGCCATCGAAAGGGCACCGCGAATATGATAAAGTTGTTTTGAGATTTCAACAGAAAAACCATCACCCCAAATACTTTCACCGCCACTACCATTACCTTTTGGATCGCCACCTTGGATCATGAATTCTTCAATCACACGGTGGAAAGAAGTCCCTTCATAGTAGCCATCTTTCGCATGGGTAATAAAGTTTTCAACTGCTTTTGGTGCGATTTCAGGGAATAATTTAACGGTGATGTTTCCCTTAGAAGTTGTTATTTCAACGACACTTTCATTTTCTTGAACTTCTGTCTCTAATTGCGGTAATTCAACTTGGCTTAGGTCGACAGATGAAGAAGCTGTTTCAGAACTTTCAACAGTCCCATTTGCGCTAGGAGAACAAGCTGCCAATGCAAAAGCTGTGATAATTGTTGTAGATAGAATTGCTAAATTTTTGATTTTCATTAAATTTGTAAGTCCTTTCTTTTTCAGATCTTCTTTATCATAACAAAAAAGCATAAAATTGAACAGGGAGTAAAAGTAAAAACGAGAAAAGATAGACCTTCGGGAAGCGCTTTGCTATAATTGCATTGTAACCAAAGATTATAATGAATGATAGGGGGCAGTTACACAATGGGAAAATTAGGAATTTCGATTTATCCAGAACGTTCAACTTTTGAAAAGGACAAAGCGTATTTAGATTTAGCACATAAATACGGATTTAAACGTGTATTTACTAGCTTGTTACAAATTACCGAAGACAAAGATAAAGTGCTTGCTGAATTTAAACAAGTAGTAGACTATGCAAATTCATTAGAAATGGAAGTTATGGTTGATATTAACCCGGACCTGTTTACACAATTAGGCATTTCATATGACGATTTATCTTTCTTTGATGAAATGGGAGCTTATGGTGTCCGTTTAGATTTAGGCTTTACTGGATCAGAGGAAGCCCGTATGACGCGTAACCCATACAATATCAAAATTGAAATTAATATGAGTCAAGGAACAAGTTATGTCGATAATATTATGACTTATTCACCAAACACGGCTAATTTACTAGGTTCACATAATTTTTATCCGCATCGTTATACAGGATTAGAGTACAATCACTTTGTTGCTTGTTCTGAAAAATTCCGTAAATACAATTTAAATACGATGGCATTTGTCAATTCGCATGCTGCAACATTTGGACCGTGGCCGACACAAGATGGTTTGTGTTCGTTAGAAGACCATCGTGAATTAGAAATTGGGACTCAAGTCAAACATTTGATGTTGACAGGTTTGATTGATGATATTTCAGTTGGTAACGCTTATGCTTCAGAAGAAGAACTAAAAGCGATGGCTGAAGCTTTCCAATCACCATATCCAATTATTAAAGTGGTTCCAGGGGAAGACATTACTGAAAATGAACGTGTTTGTTTGTTTGATAATATGCATAGTTACCGCGGGGACCGTTCCGCTTATATGTTGCGTTCAACAATGACGCGTGTATATTACAAAGATAGAGAATTCCCAGCGCATACAACAAGAGACATCGTTCGTGGCGATGTCTTGATTGATAATGTTGGTTATGGTCAATACAAAGGTGAAACACAAATTGCCTTAAAAGAGATGAAAAACGACGGACGTGTGAACGTGGTGGGTCGTATCTCGGAAGACGAGCTTTTCTTGTTAGAATTCTTAAAACCATGGTCAAGCTTTAAATTAATTGAAGTTAAATAGTAAAGGAGAAGCTGTGACAATCGTTGCAGTTCTTTTTTTGAATTTATGATTTACTAATTGCGTGTAATCAAATGCGAATTGCATTCATTGAAAAAGTTTACAAATTTAATATTATGTTAACTTATGAGAGTTTGATAAGGAAAAAAGCAATTATCATCACGAAATGATAGACAAATGAGACTTTGGTAGGTACAATAAATAAGACTTTTGTGCTGAATGTTAAGTAGTAGATAGATAGGAGGACAAAATATGTCCATGTTTTTAGATCAAGTAACGATTGAAGCCAAAGCCGGTAAAGGCGGAGATGGAATGGTTGCTTTTCGTAGAGAGAAATATGTTCCAGATGGTGGTCCAGCTGGTGGTGACGGAGGTAAAGGTGGTTCGATTATTTTCATCGTTGATGAGGGTTTACGTACATTGATGGATTTTCGTTTCAATCGCCAATTCCGTGCACAACCTGGTGAAAATGGTATGAGTAAAGGGATGCACGGCCGTGGTTCTGAGGATACTTATGTCAAAGTCCCACAAGGAACAACGGTAAGAGACGCTGATACAGGTGCATTACTAGGCGATTTAATTGAACACGGTGATACATTAGTTGTTGCCAAAGGCGGTCGTGGCGGTCGCGGAAATATTCGTTTTGCTTCACCAAAAAATCCAGCGCCAGAAATTGCTGAGATGGGTGAACCGGGGCAAGAACGTCGAATTGAATTAGAATTAAAGGTGTTAGCAGATGTGGGATTAGTTGGTTTCCCGTCAGTAGGTAAATCAACCTTACTTTCAGTTGTTTCTTCAGCACGCCCGAAAATCGGTGCTTATCATTTTACAACACTCGTACCAAACCTAGGAATGGTTCACATTCCAGATGGCCGTAGTTATGTTGTAGCTGACTTACCCGGATTAATTGAAGGGGCTTCACAAGGTGTTGGTTTAGGGACGCAATTCTTACGTCATATTGAACGAACACGCGTAATCCTGCATGTAATTGATATGAGTGGGATGGAAGGTCGCGACCCGTATGAAGATTATTTAACGATTAATAACGAGTTACAATCGCATAACTTACGCTTATTAGAACGCCCGCAAATTATTGTTGCCAATAAAATGGATATGCCTGATGCAGAGGAAAACTTAAAAATCTTTAAAGAAAAATTAGCAAAAGAGCAAGAAGATGAGTTTGCAGAGCCTATTCAAGTTTTTCCTATTTCTGGGGTAACTCGTAAAGGGATTGAAGCCTTGTTAAGCGCCACAGCTGATTTACTTGAAGTCACACCAGAGTTCTTGCTATATGATGAAGAGATTGAAGAAGATGTGGTTGAATACAACTTTGTGGAAGACGAACCAGAATTTGATATTCAACGTTTACCAGATACTTCATGGGTCTTAACAGGTGAGAAGTTAGAGAAATTGTTTGAAATGACGAACTTTGGTCATGATGAAACAATTATGCGCTTTGCTCGCCAATTAAGAGCAATGGGTGTCGATGAAGCATTACGTGCTCGTGGGGCCAAAGATGGCGATATCGTCCGAATTGGTGCATTTGAATTCGAGTTTATAGAATAAGCTTACGTAGTATCTGAATTTTTTGTCAGATACTACGTTTTTTTATGTCCTTTTACCTTGTTTATTGGTACTATTAGAGTAAAGGATGAAGAGAGGTAATCAAATGACTAAGCGAATTATTGTAGCAAATTTCGAATATAACTCACAAGCATACGAAGCATTTTCTAAAGTTAAAAAAGCTCATTTAGCAAAACAGATTAAAGGGGAACAAATGGCAGTAGTTACCCATTCTGAAGGTGGGGACCATCAGTTTTTAATTGAAGATTTTCTAGACTTTACTGGCGCGAATAAGACATCAAAAGCAGGAACAATTGGAATGCTAGTTGGCATACTTGCCGGTCCTATGGGAATTTTACTTGGATGGTTTGGCGGTAGCATGTTTGGAGCTTCCAAAGATGCACAAGAAGTCAAGAAAGCCAATACGATTTTTGAATTATTAGGTAAAGAAATTAGTGAAGGAAAAACAGGTTTAATTTTGATTGCGACAGAAGATGATAATCGTCCATTAAACCAATTAATTATGTATGATCTCGGTGGTAACTTGTATCGCTTCGATTATGAAGATGTTGAAGAAGAATTGGATAAGATGCAACAAGCACAAGAACTAGCAAGTGAAAAGGCATATGGAGATTTGGTCAATCACGAAGAAAAGCCAAATGAAGAAGAGAATAACTAAGAAGGATAGAGATATATGGAATTAGAATTTTTAGGTACCGGCGCGGGGGTTCCGGCAAAACACCGGAACGTAAGTAGTGTCGCTTTAAAATTATTAGATGAATGCAATGCTGTTTGGCTTTTTGATTGTGGGGAAGGTACACAACTTCAAATTTTAAAAACGAGCATTCGGCCACGTAAAATCGAAAAAATTTTTATTACTCATTTGCATGGCGATCATATTTTTGGGCTTCCAGGCTTAATCAGTAGTCGTTCTTTTCAAGAAGGGATTGAACCGTTAGAAATTTATGGTCCAAAAGGAGTTGAAGAATGGGTTCGAACGTCTTTACGTATTTCTAAGACTCATTTAAAATATCCTTTGAAATTTGTCGAAGTGAATGAAGATGGTTTGATTTTTAAAGATGCCAAATTTTCGGTTTTTTGTAAAAAATTAGATCATGGCGTGGATAGTTATGGCTATCGAGTGGTCGAAGCGGATCACATTGGAGAGTTACAAGTTGAAAAGTTAGCTGAACTTGGAATTAAACCAGGGCCCGTATATGGAAAAATTAAAAATGGGCAAACGGTAACATTGGAAGATGGTCGTGTGATTAACGGAAAAGATTTCATTGGGGAAACGGTTAAGGGACGAATTGTAACGATTTTGGGTGATACACGTAAAACAGTGCAATCAGTTGAGTTAGCGATGAATGCCGATGTTCTTGTTCATGAAAGTACCTTTAATAAAAATGAAGCAAAACTAGCGAGAGCCTACTTCCATTCAACTACCCATCAGGCGGCGGAAGTAGCAAAAGCTGCAAAAGCTAAACGTTTGTTATTAACGCATATTAGTGCCCGTTATTTAGGCAAAGATGTTGAAAATTTACGGAATGAAGCACGCGAAATTTTTGAAAATGTCCGTGTAGTCAAAGATTTTGATTGTTACGATATCCCGTTAAGAAAGAAGGAAACGTCAGTTGAAATTAAAGAATAAAGTAGTACTTGTGACAGGCGGTTCAACCGGCTTAGGTGAACAAATTTGTTATGAAGCGGCGAAGCAAGGGGCAGTTGTCATTGCAAGTGCTAGACGTATAGAATTACTTGAAGAAGTAAAGAAGAAATGTGAAATGTTAAGTCAAAATAAAGCCTATGCATTTCCTGTCGATATGACGAATCCAGACAGTATTCAAGCCCTTGTTCAAACCGTTAAGGAGACGGTCGGTTCAGTCGATATCTTAGTCAATAATGCAGGTTTTGGAACGTTTGAAGATTTTGTGTCGGTTGATTTTGAACAGGCACGCAAAATGTTTGAAGTGAACCTATTTGGAATGATGTATTTGACGCAAGCTTTAGTAATCGAGATGTTACCGAGAGAATCTGGTCATATTATTAACTTAGCTTCAATGGCCGGTAAAATGGCCACACCGAAATCAACAATCTATTCGGCAACAAAATTTGCGGTCATTGGTTTTTCGAATGCTTTACGCTTAGAATTAAAACCATTTAATATTCATGTGACAACTGTTAATCCGGGACCAATCGAAACAAACTTTTTTGATTTGGCGGATCCATCAGGCGATTATTTATCTAATGTTGATTTATTCATATTAGATGCTAGTAAGTTAGCAAAAGAGATTGTTCGCAATATGAGTTATCCAAAAAGAGAAATTAATCGTCCGAAAATTATGGCGATGGCGGCTCAGTTTTATACGCTCTTTCCAAGAATTGGTGATTATTTAGCCGGTGGTATTTTTAATAAAAAGTAAGGAGGAACTCGCGATGAAACAGCAATGGCAATTATTTGTTGGGTTGTTACTATCGTTAGTAATCATCGTTTTTGCAGCGATGAATACGGTAGTCGTACCTGTTCAGTTAGGCTTTGGAGAATTTTCAACACCTTTGATTATCATTATTTTTGGAGCTATTTTTATGGGCGCTGTACTGATTTCTTTATTAATGACAAGTATTTTGTGGAAACAAAAAAAGACAATTAAACAATTGAAGAAAGAAAAAGATGAATTAGAAGCAAAAATTGAAGATGAAGTTTCGATTCGCGTAGCAGCCTACCTCGCTTCTAGTGAAGTTGATCAAAAAGAACAACAAGCCTATGAAGAACAGCTTTTTGAAGAAGAACGCGATCAGATGTATTAATCAATTGATTTGACTACAAGAGCAAGTCGCAACAGTGACTGCTCTTCTTTTTTTATGTTTTTTTTGCTATAATTGGAAAGTTAGGAGTGATCAAGTGAAGTTATCAAAATTTGATTGGCAAATGCCAGCTACTGAGGAAATACCCGCTTCTTTTTTAGAGGAGCTTAAACAACTTAATTTATCGCCCGTACTTATTCGTTTGTTGTGGAATCGAAATTTACGAACACTAGATGCGATACAAGCTTTTATGAACCCTTCAGAATCACAATTACATGATCCTTTTTTATTACATGATATGGAAAAAGTCGTGGAACGTATTCATGAAGCGGTTGTTTCAGGTGAACGTATTTTAATCTATGGTGACTATGACGCCGATGGAATCACGAGCACAACGGTAATGAAAGAAACTTTTGAGCTACTTGGCGCACAAGTCGAAACTTACTTGCCTAATCGCTTTACGGATGGTTATGGTCCAAATGTTGAAAGATATAAAGAGTGGATTGATTCAGGCATTCAGTTGATTGTCACCGTTGACAACGGTGTTTCTGGCCATGAAGCGATTGCCTATGCAAATAGTCAAGGTGTTGATGTTATTGTGACTGATCATCACGAGTTACCAAATATCTTACCAGATGCCTATGGAATTATTCATCCGCGACACCCTGAAGGCACGTATCCTTTTGGTGAACTAGCCGGTGTCGGTGTAGCATTTAAACTGGCTTGGGCACTTTTAGAAGATATCCCAATGGAATTACTCGATCTTGTTGCAATTGGAACAATTGCTGATATGGTTTCTTTAACCGATGAGAATCGTGCGATGGTCATTTGGGGATTAGAACAGATGAAACAAGGTGAACGTTTAGGAATTAGTCAACTGCTAGCAGTTAGTGGAAGCAAGATGAGAGATTTAGATGAAACGACAATCGGCTTTTCGATTGCACCACGTTTGAATGCCATTGGTAGACTTGGCGATCCAAATCCAGCAATAGAGCTGTTAACAACGTTTGATGAAGAAGAGGCAAAGTCGCTTGCGCAATCTTTTGATGAAATTAATCAAGAGAGAAAAGATTTCGTTGAACGGGCAACAAAAGAAGCCTTAGAGCAAGTAGATAACAGTCACCATGTTCATTTACTTGTAGGAGAAGATTGGCATGAAGGGATCTTAGGAATCGTGGCCGGTCGAGTGTTACAAGTTACTGGTAAACCAACAATCGCTTTGACGACTAAGAATGGTAGTCTTTTAAAAGGTTCTGGACGTAGTACGGAAAGTTTAAATATGTTCCAAATGTTGTCACATAATCAAGAGCTACTGACCACTTTTGGTGGACATCACGCAGCGGTAGGTTTAAGTTTCTCAATCGATCAATTAGAAACTTTAAGACAGGCTTGTGACCAATACATTATTGATGAACAAATTGATTTAAGCAAAGGAATTCCTTTGATGATTGACGGCAGTCTTGATGTGGGTGAAGTGGATTTAGCTTTAATTAAATCATTAAAAGTCTTAGCGCCTTTTGGGATGCATAATCCTGTTCCACGATTTTTATTTGAACATGTAAAAATTCCAGATAGCCGGAGCATCGGGGCTGAGCAAAAGCATTTGAAATTCACGATGACAAATCAAACCGGTCAACAATTAGAAGGTATCGGCTTTAATTTCGGGCCAGAACAACAAGAGATTACGACCGATGATGTTAGTTTAGTCGGCGAATTGACAATTAATGAGTGGAATGGAAAATCTGTTCCGCAGATTCAATTGCAAGATTATCAAATTACTTCTTTTCAGTTGTTTGATTTTCGCGGGAAAAAGCATCATCAACAACTAAATTTTACTGAACCAACTATTTATATTACATTCAGTAAAAAACTTTACAAAGTCTTTTCGCAACAGACGAATCAACCCGTGATTTATGTAGAACAATTCCAAGATTTTGAAAAGACTTTTGATGAATCGTTCAAAACGATGCAACTTGTTTTTGTCGATGTCCCACATGAGCTTGATTGGATGAAGCAAATTTTAAAAATGAGCCGAGTTTCGAGGATTTATCTCATGGCGCAAACGCCAGAGGAGGCCTACCTGAATGGAATCGGTTCAAGAGAGCAATACGGAAAGCTTTTTAAACTAATCAAGACACAAAAAACGTTGGATGTCCGTTACAAATTAGATGCAGTTGCTCAATATACTAAAATTCCTAAAAGTTTATTGATTTTCATGGTTCAGGTGTTTTTAGAGTTAAAATTTGTTACAATAGACAATGGTATTTTAAATAGTTTGGAAAATCCAATGAATCGATCTTTAAGTGAGAGTCTCTTATATCAAAAGAGACAACAATTAATTAAGAATGAAGAATTTTTAGTGATGAGTGATTTAGAGACAATTAAGAAATGGATTTCTAGTCAGTAGGAGGACAATAATGAATTTAAAAGATTATATTGCAAGTATCCCAAATTATCCGAAAGAAGGCGTAACATTTCGTGATATTTCACCATTGATGGCTGATGGTGAAGCTTATCGCTATGCGACTCAACAAATTGTTGATTACGCGAAAGAAAAAGAAATTGATATGGTAGTCGGACCAGAAGCGCGTGGCTTTATCGTAGGCTGTCCGGTCGCATATGAGTCAGGCGTTGGATTTGCCCCTGTTCGTAAACCTGGTAAATTACCTCGTGAAACAATTGAAGTTTCATATGATTTAGAATACGGTTCAGATACGCTAACGATTCATGCAGATGCGATTAAACCTGGACAACGTGTTTTATTATGTGATGACTTATTAGCAACTGGTGGTACAGTGAAAGCTAGTATCGAACTAATTGAAAAATTAGGCGGTATCGTAGTCGGTTGTGCCTTTTTGATTGAATTAAAAGATTTAAATGGTCGTGACAAAATTAAAGGTTACGATATCTTCACTTTAATGGAATATTAAAAAAACGAGAAATGCTGAATGGACTTCGGCATTTCTCGTTTTTAATTTATTCATAGTAATAGTCATCTGCATAGTAATAATCGACTTCAGATGAATAATATTGTTGTTTGTTTTTTGCTTGTTTTGAATTTTTGTCATCCCATAGAATTAACCATAAAGCGAGTAACGGACCTAGTACCAGGCAAGCGATCAGCGTTCCAAAATTACCAATTATTATTCCTGTTAATAAAACCCCAATTAATAAACCAAAACGACGTACTGCTTTCATACTGATCCACTCCTTATTTAAATAGAACGTTTGTTCGTGTCTCTATTATACGAATGTTTGTTCGCTTTGTAAAGAGTAAAATAAAAAAACTTTGGAATCTTTAAAAGTAAAAGATTCCAAAGTATAAATTAGTATAAATTGCGATAGAGACCAACAACTAGACCAAGGATTTGAACGTTGGGTAAAATAATAGGTTCCATATAGTCGTTTTCAGGTTGTAGTCGGATATAATTTTGTTCTTTATAAAATCTCTTACAAGTGGCTTCATTTTCATCAGTCATTGCAATGACAATGTCGCCATTTGAAGCATAATCTTGTTTACGAATAATAACTTGATCGCCATCAAGTATGCCAGCGTTAATCATACTTTCGCCAGAAATCGTCAACATGAAATGTTGGCTTTCACTATTTTCTAAATGCGGTGGAATAGGAAAGAAGTCTGAAGCTTCTTCAACTGCTAGAATCGGTTCACCCGCGGTAACAACCCCGAGCAAAGGAATATTTTTTTGTTCCGCACCAACTGTTTCAAGTCCTAACGCCGTTAATTCAATTGCACGTGGTTTTGTAGGGTCTCTTTGAATGAATCCCTTTTTTTCTAAACGAGACAAATGTCCATGAACGGTCGAAGTAGAAGAGAGTTGCACCGCTTCGCCAATTTCACGTACAGTTGGAGGATATCCTTTAGCTAACACGCGTTGATGAATAAAGCGCAAGACTTCAAGTTGTCTGCTTTCGGTTTTTTTTGTCAAGGTTCGCACCTTCTTTCATCTAATTATCCCTATTTTAACATAAAGAGACAGCGGAATCAAACAGATGTTCGCTTACGTGTGTTCTTATTGTTTTTTTTGATAATTTTGTATAAGATAAAGCAGATGAGAGGAGTGGAAGTATGTTATCAAAAGAAAAATTAAATCGCATCAATGAATTAGCCCGCAAGAAAAAAAGTGAAGGGCTAACGCCGTTTGAGACAAAAGAACAACATTTATTACGTCAAGAGTATTTAAGTGCTTTTCGCGGAGGAATGAAACACCATATTGAAGGCATGAAAGTTGTTGATCCTTTAGGCAATGATGTAACACCAGATAAGCTAAAAGAAATCCAAAGAGAAAAAGGACTTCATAACCGCGATAAAGAGTAATTGAGAGCAAGAAGTTGAAAAAAGGTTGATAATTGTCCTTAAGTATTTTATAATGATAAAAGAATAAAGGTAAAAAAAACCTAAATAGGAGGGCTTCACTTTGTTTGATAAAATCGATGAGTTAGGTGTTAATACATTACGTACATTAAGTATTGATATGGTACAAAAAGCCAATTCAGGTCACCCGGGATTGCCAATGGGAGCAGCACCAATGGCTTATGCATTATGGACAAAACATTTAAAAGTAAATCCAAAAACTTCAAGAAATTGGGTAGATCGTGATCGTTTTGTTTTATCAGCAGGCCATGGTTCTGCATTATTATATAGTTTACTACATACTTCAGGTTATGATGTAACGATTGAAGACTTGAAAAACTTCCGTCAATGGGATAGCCGTACACCGGGACATCCAGAAGTACACCATACAGATGGTGTTGAAGCAACGACAGGACCTTTAGGACAAGGAATTGCGATGGCTGTTGGGATGGCTATGTCAGAAGCTCATTTAAGTGCGACTTATAATCAAGAAGGTTTCCCAATTGTTGATCACTATACGTACGCACTTTGTGGTGATGGTGACTTAATGGAAGGTGTTTCACAAGAAGCTTCTTCAATGGCAGGGCATTTAAAATTAGATAAGTTAATCGTTTTATATGATTCAAATGACATCTCTTTAGATGGACCAACATCAAAAGCCTTTACAGAAAATGTCGGTGCGCGTTATGAAGCCTACGGTTGGCAACATATTTTAGTTAAAGATGGAACAGATCTAGCGGCGATTTCAAAAGCAATTGATGAAGCGAAAGCAGAAAAAAATAAACCAACTTTAATTGAAATTAAAACGGTAATTGGTTTTGGAGCGCCAAATGAAGGCACATCTTCTGTTCATGGAGCACCATTAGGCGTTGCAGGTAGTGATGTCGCTAAAGGTGTTTATGGCTGGGAATATCCAGAATTTACAGTGCCTGAGGAAGTTCAAGCACGTTTCAAAGAAGCAATCAACGATCGTGGCGAAGCTGTTGAAGCAGAGTGGAACCAATTATTTGCGCAATATGAAGGGGCATACCCAGAATTAGCTGCACAATTTAGACAAGCGTTTGCAGATGAATTACCAAGTGAGTGGGCAGATAACTTACCAACTTATGAAGTGGGTACAAGTCAAGCGAGTCGTGTATCAAGTAAAGAGATGATCCAAGCATTATCAGCTGCAGTTCCTAGCCTATGGGGAGGTTCAGCCGATTTATCAGGTTCAAACAACACAATGGTAGCAGCAGAAAAAGATTTTGAGCCAGGACAATATGAAGGCCGTAACATTTGGTTTGGTGTTCGTGAATTTGCAATGGCAGCAGCAATGAACGGGATTCAATTACATGGTGGTACTCGTGTTTATGGTGGAACGTTCTTCGTCTTTGTCGATTATTTAAGACCAGCTGTTCGTTTAGCGGCTATCCAAGGTACACCAGTGACATACGTGTTAACACATGACTCTGTTGCCGTTGGAGAAGATGGGCCAACACATGAACCAGTTGAACAATTATCAAGCTTACGTAGCATTCCAAATTTACAAGTCATTCGTCCAGCTGACGGGAACGAAACGCGTGCGGCTTGGAAATTAGCAATGACTTCAAAAACAAAACCAACTGTTTTAGTTTTAAGTCGTCAAAACTTACCTGTTATTGAAGGTACAAAAGAAATGGCGGATGATAACGTTGCAAAAGGTGCGTATGTTGTTTCAGCTCAAAAAGGTGAAACGCCAGCAGGTATCTTAATTGCAACAGGTTCAGAAGTTTATCTAGCAACAGAAGCTCAAAAAGCATTATCAGCTGAAGGTATCGATGTATCGGTTGTTTCAATGCCAAGCATGGAGTTATTTGAAGCGCAAACAGCGGAATACAAAGAATCTGTTTTACCAAAAGCAGTTAAAAAACGTGTGGCAATTGAAGCGGGATCACCATTTGGTTGGGATCGTTATACAAAATGTCATGGGAAAGTCATTGCAATTGATCATTTTGGTGCTTCAGCTCCTGGTGATAAAGTGCTAGCTGAATTTGGCTTTACAACGGAAAATGTTGTTGAAACATTTAAATCACTTTAAACATTTTTAAAAGCTCTGATGTTTCCTTGTTGTAAGGAAATATTAGAGTTTTTTTGCTAGATAAATCATCGAACTCATAGTATGATTGAAACAGAGGATTCAGTGAAAAAGGAGGGAAGCTATGGCGACCTTTGATGATGCATTAACCTATTTAAAAAAAGAGAATGTTCGAATTACACCACAGAGAATTGCGATTTTAGAATTTTTAACAGAAGTTCAAAATCACCCGACAGCAGAGGATGTTTATCGGGCAATCGAAGAAAAATTTCCTGGGATTAGTGTGGCGACGGTTTATAATAATTTAAAATTATTTACAGAAATCGGTTTTCTAAGAGAAATGAATTACGGCAGTTCGTCGAGCCGCTATGATTTTTCGGTGGATCCCCATTACCATGTGATTTGTCAAAACTGTGGGAAAGTATCTGATTTCTTCTATCCCAAATTAGACGACGTCGAGATGGCTGCGGCACAGTTAACGAATTATCAGGTACATAGTCATCGTTTAGAGATTTATGGGCTCTGCCCCGCATGTCAACAAATAGAATCATAAATTAAAGGAGCGATACAATGAAAACTATTCAAACAGATCAAGCACCAAAAGCAATTGGGCCTTATGTTCAAGGACGTATAGCAAACGGTTTTTTATTTGCCTCTGGTCAAATACCTTTGCACCCTGAAACAGGTGAAATTGTTGGAGATACAATTGAAGAACAAACAAAACAAGTTGTGAAGAACATTTCTGCCATTTTAGCGGAAGTAGGAATTACTGCGGATGCCATCGTAAAAACAACTTGCTTCTTAAAAAACATGGATGACTTTGTAGCGTTTAACGGCGTTTACGGAACATTGTTTGGTGAAATGTTACCTGCAAGATCAGCTGTTGAAGTCGCTCGTTTACCAAAAGACGTATTAGTTGAGATTGAAATAATCGCAGATGTTTCGAATAAATAATCACAACTTGGGAACTTTTGATAAGTTCCCTTTTTTAATGAAATTCGTGGAAACTGTGATTAAAGAAAAGAGGAATAAAGGTTGATTGGATTAGAAGAATTTTTAAAAAAAGGGCAGACAACGATTTCTAATTTAATTTTAGAACATTACCGTCAAATCGGCTTGTCGAATGAAGAGTTTTTGCTCTGGTTACAATTACATCGATATTATGAATCAGGTAATCATTTCCCGGATTTAAGTCAAATTGCTCAACAAATGAATTTCTCGCAAAAAGAAATTTATTATTTATTAAATCAATTAGTTGAAAAACAGTGCGTACAAATTGTTTCTTTGAAAGATCAGCATGGAATGATGGATGACTCTTATGATTTAACACCTATTTATCAACGATTATCTCAATATTTGAATCAACAAAAAAAATCAGTTGAAATGAAGAATGAACAAGATAAAATTGGACAGCTCTATCAAAGTTTTGAAGCGGAATTTGCAAGACCATTGTCTCCAATGGAATATCAGCGGATTGGGCAATGGCTTGAAGAAGACCAGTATCAAGTAGAGTTAATCCAATTAGCTTTACGTGAAGCTGTGTTGAATCAAGTCTATAGTTTGAATTACGTTGATCGAATTTTGTTGTCATGGGAACGTAAAAATATCCGGACGAGCTCGCAAGTTAAGGAAGAACAGCAAAAACGTAAACGTCAGATGATGCAAAAGGAAGAAAAAACAACCAAAGCACTTCCAAAAGTTTCTTTACATAATTGGTTAGAAGAGGAATAGTACTTATATGATTAGTGTTGAAAAAACGCGTATAGCTCTAGAAGAGATGTATAAACTTTTTCCAAATGCTTACGGAGAACTTGATCACGAAACGCCTTTTCAATTATTGATTGCTGTGATTTTAAGTGCGCAAGCAACGGATGTTTCGGTTAATAAAGTGACACCGAGTTTATTTGCAGATTTTCCAACAGCTGAAAAGTTAGCAGAAGCACCCATTGAAATTATTATGGAGAAAATCAAAACGATTGGTTTGTATCGTAATAAAGCTAAAAACATTAAGCAATGTGCGCGACAAATCATTGATGATTTTGGAGGCGTGATTCCTCAAACGAGAGAAGGTTTAATGACTTTAGCAGGTGTTGGACGTAAAACTGCGAACGTCGTCTTAGGGGATGCGTTTGATATTCCGGCAATTGCTGTAGATACGCACGTAGAACGTGTTTCCAAACGTTTAAGAATTTGTCGTTTAAATGCTTCAGTGTTAGAGGTCGAAGAAACATTGATGCGTAAAGTACCAAAAGAAGACTGGGTAAAGATGCACCATACGATGATTTTCTTTGGACGTTATCATTGTACAGCACGAGCACCCAAATGCGCTGATTGTCCATTGTTATCGATGTGCCAAGATGGTAAAATCCGGATGCGTGAACTTGCATCAAAAAAACTCTGACTTTCGTCAGAGTTTTTTTGATTAAATTATGGTGTAGCTGGTGGTGTTTGCTCTATTGGAGGGACTACGGAACTACTAGCCGGCGGTGTAGTTGGTGGTACAATAGGTGCTTCGCTACTAGATTCCACTGGGGGAGGGGTCGGTTCAACAGGTTGGCTACTACTGCTTGTACTAGCAGGAACTTCACTAGTTTCTGTCGTCTCGGTACTCTCCGCTGTAGAGGACTCACTAGAACTACTGCTTGATTCTTTGGTTTTCGATGGTTTGACTGGTTCGACATATTGGCCTTCAAAATACAATTCATTACCAATGCGAGTTAAGCCTTTTGGCATTTCCCAGTCACTGTTCACAACAGAGGCAGAGACAAATTGCATTAATTCACGATAAACATCGCTAGCAATACGAGTATTGTCACCCACAATCGGTGTTTTTTGATTATTGTAGCCCGTCCAGACAGCCAGTGAATAAGTCTTTGTGTAACCCGCAAAAGTTGAATCTGGCGTTACTGAATAAGGAGAGTTGATTCGCTCGATATCCTCTTTTGAATAGTTGGATGTTCCGGTCTTACCTGCTTGGTAAAGTCCGTTAATCGCTGCATTCGTTCCGGTTCCAGAAGTGATGACACCTTTTAAAATATCAGTAACCATATAAGCGGTTGTTTCTTCCATCGCTTTTGTACCTCTGGTTTTAAAAGCCTCGACTTCTTCAGAACCATCTTCAAAAACAATTTTGTTAACATATTGAGGTTCGTGATACGTTCCGCCGTTGGCAAGAGCCGCATAAGCTGCTGCTAATTTTAAGCTAGAAATTCCATATTTAGTACCTTCTTGTGTGCTTGTATTACTTGAAATCGAATTGGCTTGTTCAATAGACTCATATTGAATATTTAAACGACTTAAAAATTCTGCAATATTGTCTGCGCCAACATCTTCAAAAAGTTTAGCGGCAGGGACATTACGCGATTCAACTAATGCACGGCGTAAAGACATGGTTCCCCAGTATTGATTATCCCAATTCATTACAGGAATGTTTGTCCCTTTATATTTATATGGTTCATCAACAATCGTTTTAGCTGTTGAATATTTATTGAACTCAAAAGCTGGGGCATAATCAGTAATCGGTTTAACCGTCGAACCTAAGTCACGTGCTGTGCTAACCGCTAAGTTGTTACCTAGCATTGTTCCTTCTTCAATATTGCGACCACCGATTTGGGCGGTGACTTTTCCGGTAGTTGCGTCAATTAAAGTCGCAGCTACTTGCATATCCGCATCGGGATATGCGACATATTGATCAGTGTTGACAATATCGTATAAACGTCGTTGCGCTTCTATATCGATATTCGTATGAATTTCAACACCGTCTTTATAGACGTCTACACCTGTTTTTTCTTCAACTTCATCGATGACTTCTTTGATGTAATTATCGTAATATTTCCAAGTGTTATTCCCGCCACTTAGTTTTTTCAGGCCAGCATCAATTGGCGTATCAATCGCTTCTTGATACTCTTTTTCAGTGATTTTCTCGTTTTCTTTCATTGTAAATAAGACAATATCACGACGATCTTTTGCATTTTCGGGATTGGCATAAGGATCAAAATAAGAAGGGGCGTTAGGTAGCCCGGCAATTAAAGCTGTCTCGGCTAAATTTAATTCATCCAGTGCCTTACCATAGAAAGCTTTTGAAGCAGTTTGCATGCCATAAAGACCATTTGACATATAAACTTTATTAATATAGTACGTTAATATTTCTTGTTTTGATTTTTCTTTTTCTAATTGAACGGCCATCCAAGCTTCTTGCGCTTTTCTTTCTAATGTTTGATCAGAGGCGGCTGTTGAAAAGAAAGATAGTTTAATTAATTGTTGCGTTAAAGTACTTCCACCTTGCATACCACCTGTTTTAACGTTTGAAAGGGCAGAGCCGACAATCCGGATTGGATCGACTCCGATATGTTTGTAAAAACGACGATCTTCAACAGAGATGATGGCGTCTTCAAGTAATTTAGGGATTTCAGTTGCAGTAATCGTTTCACGTTTTTCTGTTCCAAGTTCTTGGAAAACTTCATTATTCATAGCAATTAATTTTGAAGAATTTGGCGATTCTAAACGTTTTTCATCAAGTTCAGGTGCATTACTGGCATAGCTCCAAAAAAGGCCTACGCCTCCTAAAAAGAGTATACAGCCAATAAAAACGAGTCCTAATATCACTTTTAAAAAGATTGAGCCGAATGATTTTTTCTTTTTCTTATTGGGTAGCTTTTTTTGTTGATTTTTTTTCGGCTGTTGCTTGTGTCGGGTGGTTCTTGATGGTGTTTCATTTGGCATATTCTTATTTCTCCTTTGATTCAATCAATTGATCGACTGCTTTGATGAAGGGAATTCTTGGCGCAATTCCCACAGTGATTTCAATTCCGATTTTTTCTATTTGAGTCAGGGAAAGCGACTTTCTTTCGATTTCCTGCTTTTCCCAAGCTTCGACAATATATTGACTATCGATTAAAAAACAACGATTTAAGCTAGAAAACCAAAGTAAGATAAAACAAATTCCTTGATGCGTGAGACATTGACGCATATGATTAATTTGATGTTCATGCAAATTTTGTAAAGGAAAAGAGGTTTTGTTTTTTGTTTCTTTTGCTTCAAAATCAAGATAATGCCCTTGATAAACACCGTTATAATCAGTGGTCGAGGCGTCTTTAAAATAAGCTTCTTTAATGACCGCCGCACTCCGTTTTGGATAATCAACCTTTACAATTTGAACAGGAGTTGGTTTTTTGTGAATAACAGCAATGCCATGATTCAAGTAATAATCATTACTTTGGTTGATGGCTTCTTCAAATCGCATTCCACGATTTGAAAATGTTGTTTTTTGAGATGCTCTTTTTAGTTGTTTTTTTCGTACTTCATTATACAATGGTAGGTGACCATTGGGGTATTTAATTGCCATTTAATCACGCTCCTGTAGAACATTATAGCAAAAAGCTAAATAGAAAGAAAAGGTAAGTTCATGAAAACAAGAGAAGCACTCATTATTACCGGTTATCGAAATTACGAAATCGGCGTCTTTCAAGACAAAGATATGAAGATTAAAATCATTAAGAAAGTGATAAGAGAAGCCTTAATCACACTAATTGAAGACGGATTAAAGTGGGTTATCGTCTCGGGAAATTTAGGTGTCGAATTGTGGGCCGCAGAAGTTGTCATTGAATTAAAAAAAGTTTATCCAGAAATAAAACTTGCACTCATTTTCCCGTTCGAAGGTTGGGGTGGAAATTGGAATGAGAAAAATCAGCAACTCTTAAATACCGTCAAACTACAAGCAGACTATGTCAATTCAACGAGTCATCAACCATATCAAAACCCTTCTCAGTTGAAGAACCATACCCGATTTTTACTAGAGAAAACCAAAGGCTGTCTGCTTGTCTATGATGAAGATTATCCAGGGAAGACTAGCTACTTTTTAAAAGACGCCCGTCATTTTCAAGAGCAGCAAGCATATCTTATTCAACAAATAACGATGGATGATTTAGAAAATGCAATATATTTTGGCGATTCTATTTGATTTATCCGCCTTTTTTGGTAGAATAGGTTAAGTAGGCTGATTTTAGCAGAATTTAACTCATGAGGTGTTTATATGGCAAATTTAATTTATTCCGCAAAAGATATTTTACAACAAGAATTTAAAACAAAAATGCGTGGATACGACCCCGTTGAAGTAGATGAATTTTTAGATGGGATTATCAAAGATTATGAAGCGTACAATCGTGAAATTTTAACTTTACAAGAAGAAAATGATCGTTTAAACGCTAAAGTAGCCCAATTGACAAAGAGTCAATCAATTTCTTCACGTATTCAAACAGAAGCGCCTAAAAGCCAAGCAGTGACGAATTTTGATATTCTAAAACGTTTATCGAATTTAGAAAAAGAAGTGTTTGGTAAAAAATTAGAATCTGATAGTGCAAGCGTTGGCGCAATTACGCCAACTTTTTCAGATGACGAGGATTTAGGAAAAACGCGTCAATTTTAATTGCTAAAAAGTGAAACAATTTGTGATTTTCGGATAATCGCGGTTTGACTTGATCAAGCTGAGGAAAGTCCATGCTCACACAAACTGCGATGTTTGTAGTGTTCGTGCCTAGTGAAAAAATAAGCTAGGGTATCTTTTTTAAAGATAACGGCAGGAAAAAGAGCTAAGGTGTAAGCTATGCTTGAGTACCCTTGAAAGTGCCACAGTGACGAAGCGCTTAGAGAAATTTAAGCGGTGGAACGCGGTAAACCCCTCGAGTGAGCAACCCAAACATTATGGTAGGGGCGCTTTTTGTAACGGAAATGAACGGGACAAAAGGGCAATGAAAATTGCAGATAGATGATTATCCATATTCTTTTTTCCCTGTAAAAAAGAATTGGACAAAACATGGCTTATAGAAAATCACAATTTATCAGGGGAATCCTTCCGTTACGGGAGGATTTTTTTATCAAAAGGAGAACAATTATGAAAGAAAATCAAACATTTAACCTTGTTGCAACGGCAGCAAGTGGATTAGAAGCATTAGTCGGTAAAGAGTTGCGAGATATGGGGATTGAGTGCCAAGTTGAAAATGGGCGCGCTCGATTTAAAGGAACGATGGAAACGATCGCTCAAACAAACTTATGGTTGCGTACGGCAGATCGAATTAAGATTGTTGTAGGCGAATTTGATGCGTATACTTTTGATGAATTATTTGAAAAAGTTAAAGCCTTACCTTGGGAAGATTTCTTGCCATTAGATGCTGAATTCCCTGTAGCAGGTAAATCAATTAAATCAAAATTATACAGTACACCCGATTGCCAAGCGATTACAAAAAAAGCAATTGTTAATCGTTTACGCGAGTACTATCACCGTCCAGCATCGGTTCCTTTAGCTGAAACGGGTGCTTTATTCCAATTAGAAGTAGCTTTGTTAAAAGACCACGTGATGGTGACTTTAGACACAACCGGACCAAGTTTGTTTAAACGTGGTTACCGTTTAGAAAAAGGTGGCGCTCCACTGAAAGAAAATATGGCAGCAGCTCTTGTGATGTTAACAAATTGGCGTAAAGATCGTCCGTTTTATGATCCAGTATGTGGTTCTGGAACGCTTTGTATTGAAGCGGCTCTGATTGGTCATAATATTGCGCCAGGCTTTAACCGTGATTTCGCCTGTGAAAAATGGGATTGGTTTAAACCAGAAATTTTTGACAAAGTTCGATTAGAAGCTGACGAAGCAGCGGACTACGATGTGGTTCTTGATATTACCGGTTCTGATATTAATGGCCGTTTAATTGAGATTGCTCAAAAAAATGCCGATGAAATTGGTTTAGGTGATTCGATTACCTTTAAGCAACAAGCTGTGAAAGATATCCATATTACGAAAGAATACGGTGTAATTGTAGCCAACCCACCTTATGGTGAACGTTTAGGTGAAGCAGAAAGCGTTCGTCAACTGTATAAAGAAATGGGACAAGTCTTTAGACCGTTAAAAACCTGGAGTAAGTACATTATTACCAGTGATTTGATGTTTGAAGAGTTTTATGGCGAAAAAGCCACGAAAAAACGTAAATTATACAATGGTGCTTTAAGAACCGATTTATTCCAATATTGGGGAACTAGACCGCCAAGAGAACCAAGAGAGACTACTGATGCGAAGTAATAAAATCGAGCATGTGATTGCATTTGCACGTAAAGAATTGGAAAATGAAAAGTCGGGTCATGATTTTAAACATGTTCAACGAGTCGCAAATTACGCTAAAATGATTGTAGAAGGTGATCAACTCAGTGTGGATTCTTTCGTTGTTCAAGCGAGTGCTTATCTTCATGATGTCATTGATGATAAAGTGGTGGAAGACGTTGCTAGTAAAGTCAAAGAAGTTGAAGCGCTACTATCGGGCTTAGAGGTAAGTGAAGGACAAATGAAGGATATTTTACATAGCATTCAAAATATGTCTTATTCTAAAGGATTAACAGACGATGCCGAACCTTTAAGTTTAGCGGGAAAAATTGTTCAAGATGCTGATCGTTTAGAAGCAGTCGGTGCGATGGGTATTTTAAGAACAGCCTATTACGGTGGTGGCCATGGTCATCCAATCTATGATGAAGAAATAAAACCAAAGACTTTTACAAGTAAAGCAGAATATCGTCAAGGGTCAACCGTCATCAATCATTTTTATGAAAAATTATTTTTATTACCCGATAAAATGAATACGACTTATGCGCGTAATTTAGCATTTGAAAGAAAACAGTTTATGGAACAATTTTTAGACCAGTTTTATGCAGAATGGCATGTTTAAAGGGAAAATTAGAGGGCTGTGACAAGGTTGTCGCGGCTCTTTTTAGCGGATTTCCTTTGAAGATATTGATTTTATTTTCTGAAAAGTAGGTTTTCAAAAGTGAATGTGTTATAATCACAAAGATGTTATAAGAAAGAAGGTGTTTGAATGTCATTTGAATCATTTGCATTCCAACCATTTATTTACAAAGCACTAGAAGAAAAAAAGTTTACCGAACCAACTGAAGTTCAAAGTAAGTTAATTCCGGTAATTCAAGAAGGCCGCAGTGTCGTGGGGCAATCACAAACCGGGAGTGGAAAAACACATACCTTTTTATTACCACTAATGGATAAAATTGACGCGACCAAAGATCAAGTCCAAGTAGTTATTACGGCACCAAGTCGTGAGTTAGCGACTCAAATCTATCAAGAAGCCAAACAAGTTGCCGCTTTTTCAAATCCTGAAATGCGTGTGGCAAACTATGTGGGTGGGACAGATAAACAAAGACAAATGAATCGTTTAAAAAATCAACAGCCGCATGTGGTTGTTGGAACGCCAGGTCGTATTTTAGACTTAGTTAATGAAAGAGCTCTAAAAATTTATACGGCAACAGCCTTAGTAATTGATGAAGCAGATATGACGCTTGATTTAGGTTTCCTAAAAGAAGTCGACCAAATCGCTGGTCAATTACCAGATAAATTACAAATGCTTGTTTTTTCAGCGACGATTCCTGAAAAACTACGCCCATTCTTGAAAAAATATATGGAAAATCCATTAATTGAAGAAATTCGTCCGAAAGCGATTATTTCAGAAAGCATTGAAAACTGGTTAATTTCAACTAAAGGAAAAGATACGAATCGTTTAATTTACAATTTATTAACGGTCGGACATCCCTATTTAGCAATTGTTTTTGCGAATACAAAATCAAGAGTCGATGAAATTGCGAGTTATTTAATCGAAAAAGATTTGAAAGTTGCTAAAATTCATGGGGATATTACACCTCGTGACCGTAAAAAAGTCATGCGTCAAGTACAAAACTTAGAGTATCAATACGTTGTCGCAACCGATTTAGCTGCTCGAGGAATTGATATCGAAGGTGTCTCTCACGTTATTAATGCTGAAATTCCTGAAGATCTCGATTTCTTTATTCACCGTGTGGGTCGTACGGGTCGTAATCAATTAGCTGGGACAGCTATTACATTGTATAGCCCAAGTAATGAACAAGCGATTGCTGAAATTGAAAAATTAGGTGTCGAATTTGAACCAAAAGAAATTAAAAATGGTGAAATTGTTGACACTTATGATCGAAATCGTCGTAAAAAACGTGAGAAATCGCGTGATGAATTGGATCCGAAAATTCAAGCGATGGTCTTTAAGAAAAAGAAAAATGTTAAACCTGGTTATAAGAAAAAAATTCAATGGGCGATTGATAAAGATCGTAAAGCCAAACGTCGTTTAGAAAACCGTCAAACAAGTCGTACGGCGCGCAAATCTAAGAAAAATTCAAACCAATAATTTTAATAAATCAACTAAAGCAAATAAAAATGTTTTAGTTGATTTTTTTGATTCGTGCTATACTAAAAAGAGAATCACGAAAAGAAAAAGGGTGGGGAGCAAAGTGACTTTTTTTGAAGCGTTAGAGTGGATTAATTGGAAAAATTTATCGCCGGAATTAAGACTTCAAGTAATGAATCAAGTATTAATGTATTTTGTCAGTCCTTTAAAATATATTTCTGATGTTGAATATACAAATTTTGAGTTGGGCGGTGTCAAGTGTGAAACGTTTGAATGCTCAATTGACAGTGAACGTTTTGTCTTAATTCCAGGGAATCAAGAGGCGATTTTGGGATGGAATTTTGGAACACAAGGGTTACCTGTTAGTGCTTGGGAGCACGATGGCAACATCGAATCGACTTATTATTTAAAACTCAAGGAAAGTTATGGTTTAGAAACAACCGAAGAATGGGATGCATTTGTCAATGAATCAACGAGCCCTTTACGCAAAGTTTCCATTCCACCAATGCTTGTTCAAAAAAGCGCATTGCCAGTAGGAGCGAAGTCGATTGGCGAGTTAAATACAGTCACAGGTGAATTTATAGGGGTTGTAGAAGCGTTTTTACCAATTGAAGAGACGGTTCGTCAATATTTTAAAGGGGCGATGACTTTAGAAGACTGCTTTGAAATCATGCAAGCGGCTGAGATTTTTGAAGAAAATATTTTTTATGCAAGAAGCGATAGGGATTCAGATACGTATCAAATTTTTACGCATCAAAATGAGACTTACACTTCACTAAAGAAAAAAGTAGAGGCCGATCTTTTTGAATTGTTAGATGAGGATGCTTGGGAATATGCGTTAGGTGCGGGAACGCGAAAATTGTTCCGTTGGCCTCGCTACCTCGATCAGCGTCCTAAAATAACGGATTATAATATGTTTGGATTAGCCGTCTCAACAACGAATAGCTATTGGGAACTGACCGATTCCCCGTTTTTAAAACTTGAAAAAATGGCAGATGTGGGCATTCCATTGTTCGATCGATTACCTTTGGCGACTTATTATCGTTCACGCAAGCTACGAGCGAATGAAGAAATTTTAAAACCAATGGATTATGCCTATCGAAAAGCGATAATTATTCGTTCTGAATAATTTAGATGGGAGGATAAGAATGGAAATGCTTCATGTCATTGTAGATCGTCCAATTGGTTATATCGATGCCTTTGGTAACCACTATCCAATAAATTATGGTTATGTTGCAGGCGTGATGGGTGGCGACGGTGAAGAACAAGACGCCTATATTTTGTCGAAAAGTGTTACTCAACCACTGGAAACGTTTAAAGGTGTTTTGATAGCGGTTATTAAAAGAGCGGATGATGTTGAAGACAAATGGGTGATTTCATCACCTGGAGAAAATTTCAGCCTTGCAGAAATTACAAAAGCTGTCTATTTTATAGAGCGTCATTTTAATTCAAGAATTATCCTTATCGAGTAAGTTTAAAATCTCCTGATAGAACAATCTTTGTGATTGACTTTTCATGAAAAGTTTCTTATACTTCAATAGTAGAAAAGGACATCTTTTATTTTTTAACTTCTGTACAGAAAGTTTTTCAAAGCTGAGAGAAAAACCAGAAACAAAGTAGAAGGCTCCCTTGGATTCCTTGGTAGAAATACCAACGCCACTCAGCGTTAGCGAGATGAAGAGGTAATGATCGAACATCATTGCAAACAAGGTGGTACCGCGTGTAGACGTCCTTGTCTTGCAATGATGTTTTTTTGTCCTAAAAAAGGAAAGAAGGAAAGTAAAAATGAAACAATTATCAAGCGCACAAGTGCGTCAAATGTATTTGGATTTCTTCAAAGAAAAGGGACACCGTGTTGAACCAAGTGCGTCACTTGTTCCAGTTAATGATCCGACATTATTATGGATTAACTCAGGTGTAGCAACATTGAAAAAGTATTTTGATGGTACCATTGCACCAGAAAACCCAAGAATGACCAATTCTCAAAAATCAATTCGGACGAATGACATCGAAAATGTTGGGAAAACAGCGCGTCATCATACCATGTTTGAAATGTTAGGGAACTTTTCAATTGGCGATTATTTCAAAAAAGAAGCGGTTCATTGGGCATGGGAATTTCTAACTTCACCACAATGGCTTGCTTTTGATCCTGAAAAACTATTTGTAACAGTCTATCCAAAAGATGTGGAAGCAAAACGCCTATGGTTAGAAGAAGTTGGTTTGCCAACAAATCATGTGATTGAATTAGAAGATAACTTCTGGGACATCGGTGCAGGGCCAAGTGGTCCATGTACAGAGATTTTTTATGACCGTGGCGAAGAGTTTAATGACGTAGCTGAAGACGATCCCGAAAACTTCCCTGGTGGCGAAAATGAACGCTATTTAGAAATTTGGAACTTAGTCTTCTCTGAATTTAACCACAAAGCAGATGATACTTATGAACCATTACCAAACAAAAACATTGATACGGGTATGGGATTAGAACGTGTCGTATCAATTGTACAAAATGCTCCAACAAACTTTGAAACAGATTTGTTTATGCCAATCATTAAAGAAGTTGAAAAAATCAGTGGTAAGGCTACTTATGGTGAGAATCCAATCATTGATACTTCATTTAAAGTTATTGCTGACCATATTCGTGCTTTATCATTTGCAATTGGTGATGGTGCATTGCCTTCAAATGAAGGCCGTGGTTATGTATTACGTCGTTTATTACGTCGTGCTGTAATGCATGGACAAAAACTAGGGATTACCGAGGGCTTCTTATATAAACTAGTACCAGTGGTTGGTAAAATCATGGAGAGCTACTATCCTGAAGTCTTAGAAAAACGTGAATTTATTGAAAAAGTAATCCGTACAGAAGAAAGTCGTTTCCATGAAACAATTAACGAAGGGTTAGATATCTTAAACCAAGTCGTATCCGAGTTAAAAGAAGCAAATGAAACGACTCTAAATGGTCAAACAATCTTCAAGTTGTATGACACTTACGGTTTCCCTGTTGAATTAACAGAAGAAATTGCAGAAGAAGCTGGATTTAAAGTCGATCATGAAGGCTTTGAAGCTGAGATGAACGCACAACGTGAACGTGCTCGTGCTGCTCGTAGTACAGAAAAATCAATGGACGTTCAATCAGGCTTACTAACAGATATTAAAGTTGAAAGTCAATATGTTGGTTATGATATGTTAAGTGTTGCTAGTGAGGCACTGATTTTAATTCAAGATGAAACACTCGTTGACTCACTAACAACAGGTGAAGCACAAGTGATGTTTGCTAAAACACCTTTCTACGCTGAAATGGGTGGACAAGTAGCCGATAAAGGCGTTATTTTAGACGAAAACAACAAATTAATTGCAGAAGTAACGGATGTAAAACGTGCACCAAATGGACAACATTTACACCAAATCACTTTACAGGGCGAATTAAAAGTTGGCACAACTTATAAATTAGAAGTTGATTTTGCAAACCATAATGGTATTTTGAAAAATCATACAGCAACTCACTTATTACATAAAGCTTTAAAAGAAGTTTTAGGTGATCATGCAAACCAAGCAGGTTCATTAGTAACAGCAAACTATTTACGTTTTGACTTTACTCATTTTGGACAAGTTACAGCTGAAGAATTGGTTCAAATGGAACGTATTGTTGAGGAGAAAATTTGGGAAGCTTTACCAGTTGTCACAGTTGAAACTGATATTGAGACAGCAAAAGGTATGGGCGCAATGGCACTCTTTGGTGAAAAATATGGTAAAGAAGTCCGTGTTGTCAATGTTGGCGATTGGTCAATTGAATTATGTGGTGGAAATCACGTCAAAAATACGGAAGCGATAGGGATCTTCAAGATTATTTCGGAATCAGGGATTGGTGCAGGTGTTCGCCGAATCGAAGCAGTAACTGGTAAAGAAGCTTATGAGTTCTTGCAAGAAAAAGAAAACCAAGTCCTAGAAATTGCACAAATTGTCAAATCCACACAACTAAAAGACGTTGTTAATAAAGTGGAACAATTACAACAACAACTACGTGAATTGCACAAAGAAAATGAACAATTAGCAAGTAAATTAGCCAATCAACAAGCAGGTGATTTATTTAAAGACGTTAAAGAAAGTAACGGTATAACTTACATCGCGACTCAAGTTTCTGTTAAAGACATGAACCAATTACGTCAATTAGCCGATCAATGGAAACAAAAAGCCGTTTCTGAAGTTCTTGTTTTAGCAACAAAGAATGAAGATAAAGTTAATTTACTTGTTGCAGCAAGTCCTGAAGCAATTGCTAAAGGGGTTAAAGCCGGTGATTTAATTAAAGGAATTGCGCCAAAAGTTGGCGGTGGCGGTGGTGGCCGTCCAGATATGGCTCAAGCGGGTGGTAAAAATCCAGCAGGTATTCCAGATGCATTAGCAGAAGTTGCCAATTGGTTAGCAACCAAATAAAAAGAAAACTTCAAGTCCTCGTGAATTTCCATGAGGATTTTGAAGTTTTTAAAATTTTTATTACTAATTTTTATTTTTAAGAGATATTGACTTGATGCAACCGTTATTTACTTAAGGTTATCGATTGAAACCATTCGCAAGAAACGGTAGAATAATAGAGAGTCAAGAAAGTAGGAAACAAAAAATGATTCGTTTTTTTATTAGTAGAATGGAGAAGAAATATCGCCAAGAAATGCTAAGAGGAAAGATTGGTTTACTTGCGGGGATTTTTGGCTTACTAACGAACCTCATTTTGTTTCTCAGTAAGTTAATTATTGGTCTATCCGCCAATTCCGTTTCGATTATGGCCGATGCGATGAATAGCTTTTCAGATAGTATTTCGTCAGTTCTTGTACTGATTGGTTTTAAAATTGCCTCAAAACCGGCAGATAAGGACCATCCATATGGCCATGAACGTTTTGAATATGTGACTGGACTAGGAGTTGCTATTTTAATTACTTTCGTTGGGACACAATTCTTTAAAACGTCAATTGAAAAAATAATGAATCCAACAAATATTCATTTTTCATGGATAACACTCCTTGTTTTGTTTCTCTCAATTATTATTAAATTGTATCAAGGCATTGCTTATCGTTACGCAGGGACTAAAATTGATTCACAAACACTTATTGCCAATGCTAAAGATAGTTTTAATGACGTGTATACAACGAGTGCGGTCTTATTTTCAGTCTTAATTGAACGGATATCAGGCTTGCGGATTGACGGTTACATTGGATTTATTTTAGCTACTTACATTACGATAAGTGGACTTTTGATGGTACGAGATTTTGTGAACGAACTTTTAGGACAACGCCCAGCAGAAAAAGAAATTCGACAAATTGAAGAGAGATTGAACCGTTATCCGAATATTTTGGGTTACCATGATTTACTCATTCATAATTATGGTCCACAAAAAAGCTTTGCTTCTGTTCACATTGAAGTCAACAGTCAATGGTCATTAAACCAGGCGCATGATGTAATTGATTTAATTGAACGTGACATTAGTAAAAAGCTTGGCGTCCATCTTGTTTGCCATATCGACCCTGTGATGATTAATAGCGAAGAATATGTCGAGATGAAACAAATTTTGAAAAAGGTTTTAAAAAAACTAAATGGAGATTTCCGTATGCACGATTTTAGGATTCGATATAAGCTGATGCTTGAATTTGATTTGGTAGTACCAGAAAGCAATCAACTTTCTGAGGATAAAATTAAGACTGAAATCGCTCGTGAACTTCGCGATCTAAATAAGAGTTACCAGCTTAAAATAACGTTTGATCATAATTACTTGTTATAAAGGAGAAAAAGTCGGATGGATTGGTTACATAAAATAAATATCAATATCGCACTGCAAATACTTCTTCTTTTTTTAGTGATTAATACGATTGGTGCTTTAATTACTGTGTTTCGTCGGCCGCGCTCAATTGCGAGTGTTTTTGCATGGATGATGGCTTTGATCTTTTTGCCAGGAATCGGGTTCTTATTATATGCATTTGTGGGACGAAAAATCGACGGGGAAGTTATCTATTTATTGAATAGTCATCACCAACAGCGGATTAGTGAGATTGGTGAAATTATTGAAGAGCATAATCAAAGATTTGATGATGGGAAGATTTCTAAAAGTGTTGAACTTTTAAAAGACTATTTCGATTACTCTGAAGAATCACCGATTACTCGAGGAAACCAAGTCAAAATTATTATAGACGGCCAACAAAAGTTTAGTGAATTATTTAGAGATATTCGAAAAGCAAAAGAAACCATTCATATGGAATACTATGCGATTTTTGACGACTGTATTGGTAATCAGTTGTTAAACTTACTTATTCAAAAAGCCAAAGAGGGCGTTAAGGTTCGTGTTTTATTTGATCCTTTCGGTGGGAGAACGACGGAACGATTTTTTAAACCACTGATTGCGGTTGGTGGAAAAGTCTTACCATTTATTACTGCACGCGACTTCATCCGTAAGACGCGTTTGAACTACCATTTGCATCGGAAGATTGTTGTAATTGATGGGAAGATAAGTTGGACAGGTGGATTTAATGTCGGAGACCAATACTTAAATGAAACAAAACGCTTTGGTTATTGGCGAGATACCCATGCGAGAATCATTGGGACGGCTAGTTTTAGTCTGCAAGAGATTTTCTTGCGCGATTGGAATGCTTCGGTATCGAAACCAGAAGACTATTTAGAGTACGATGAAAAGTATTTTCGTCTTCCGGAAAAAGCAGAATATGGCACAACCCAATTACAAGTGGTTGCCGATGGACCTGATGATGAGGACCAGATTTTAAAAGGCGGTTTTATAAAAATGATTTTAAGCGCCAAAAAAAGAGTCTGGATTCAGTCACCGTATCTAATACCTGATGACTCCATGTTGGATGCACTAAGTATTGCTGTTCGTTCCGGAGTTGATGTGCGTATCATGATTCCAAGTATGCCTGATCATCCTTTCATTTATCGGGCAACACAATATTATGCAAATTTCTTACATAAAAAAGGGGCGAAAATTTACATTTACAATGGCGGTTTTTTACATGCTAAAACGATGATTGTCGACCATGAGCTTTCTTCTTTTGGAACAACCAATCAAGATATTCGAAGCTATGCTTTAAACTTTGAGGTTAGCGCATTTGCTTATAATCAGGAGATTACAGATGAACTCGCGGCAATTTTTAAAGCCGATCTGCTTGAATCGACCTTGTTAACAAGTGATATGATTCAAGCGCAGTCGAAATGGCTTCGATTCAAGCAAGCTTTTTCGCGACTATTGTCTCCGATTTTGTAGTTTTAGTGATTTTTGTAAAGCTTGTCTAGCGAGATGATCAGCGCCTTTATTTTTATTTTCGGGAATCCACTGAATAATCACTAGTTTAAAAAGTGTGAGTAACTCTTGAATTTTAGTTAAATAATCAATGAAATCTTTATTTTTTGTATAGTCCTTTTCGATCGTTTCTGCTAGAATCTTACTGTCTGTAAAAATAAAAATCGTTTCTTGCGTTTTTTCTTTTTGAATTAGATATTCCAAAAGAGCAATTAATACTGCAAACTCCGCTTGGTGGTTTGTTAAAGTAGACAATATAACGGTTTTTTGTAAATACAAATTATCACCAACTAAGACGATGCCACCACCACTAGGCCCAGGATTTCCTTTGGTTGATGCATCAATGTATGCTTTAATCATTGTTGATAATCCCTCCTTTTGAGTCTTTGCATTTATTATACGTCAGAAAGGGGAACAAATGGAACGTAAATTTCATTGGAAACATGAAATCTCATACGCTATTATTTATTGGTCAATTACTTTTTTTTGGTTTTTTCTAGCAATGATCTTAAGCTTAGAAAAAGCGACTTTTCATTGGAAGAGTCTCATTTTCTTCCTCTTATTTTTAGTTTTTATCGCTTTTAGTCGCCAACAATTTATTCGATTTTCTGAGCAAAGTATCCAAATTTCTTATGGCTTTTTTCGAAAAAAGAAACTTTCATTTGAGCAAATTGATCAAGTAGTTATTTCTGAGAATCATTTAAAGATTTATTACAAGTCGAAAGTTTTTGAAGGGTTGTTCTCACCTAAAGTAATAGAAGAGTTGTGTCAATTATTGAATGATGAATTGTCGGAGAAAGTTAAACTAGAAGAACAAGAAGTTGATGAAAGGAGGGATTAGATGGGAAGCCAGGCATTAACATTTTTAACCAGTTTTAATCGTATTGAAAAACGCTTTAAAGAAGAACTTGGTTCACCGAAGAACATGGGATTTACCCAGATGGTCCGTCGTCTTTCTCACCGTAATGATCTCCCAGTTAAAAAGTACGAAGGAGATTTATTACAAATTGCACAATTACGCAATGCAATTGTGCATGAACATATTGGAGAGGGTTTCATTATTGCCGAACCGAATCAGTGGATTTTACATCGTATTTTGATGATTGAAGAGGAATTGCTAAAACCAGAGCACGTCTTACCTCGTTTTGGCAAAAAAGTGACTGGTTTTGAAAAAACACTACCATTAACTGAACTCTTTAAGATTGTTGCTCAAAAACGTTATTCGCAATTTCCAATTTATGATAAAGGGCACTTTTTAAGTCTGATTACTTTACGTGAAATTGGCTACTGGACAGCCAAAGAAAGTCAGTCAGGAGAAATTGTTTTAACTGGAAAAACTGCAAATGACTTAATTTTAAAAGATGGCAAAACAACTAATTATGAATTTGTGGCAGCGGATTGCCCGATTGCGCAAGTTGAGCAAATGTTCAAGCAAAATGCCACCCTAGAATCGATTTTAATTACAAAAAATGGGCATCCAAATGGTAGCTTATTAGGAATTATCCGCCCGAAAGATATGATAAATATATAAGAAAAGAGTGGAAGTATGTTAGCGGTATATTTTTTAATCAGCCTTGTTTTAATTGGAATCGATCAATGGATTAAATATTGGACAGTCGCCAATATTTCTTTGCATGAAACGATGGAGTTTATTCCGTCAGTACTATCTTTAACCTATATCCGAAATACAGGTGCGGCCTGGAGCATTTTAGAAGGTCGAATGGGATTTTTCTTTATCATTACCATGATAGCAGTGGCTGTTGTGACCTACTTATTGATTAAGCACCGTACAGAACACTGGATTTTCACCATTGGTTTGTCTTTTGTTTTAGCGGGAGCCATTGGGAACTTTATTGATCGCATGCGTTTAGGTTATGTTGTTGACATGTTCCAAACAGAATTTATGAATTTTCCAATATTTAATGTAGCCGATGTCTCCTTATTTATAGGTGTCGCATTCATTTTTATCTACACTTTATTTGAGGAGAAATTGAAAGGAAGCAAACATGAAAAATGAAATTAAAGTTGTTATAGAAGCTGAAAAGGGACGCGTGGACAAAGTCTTAGTGCACCGTTTAAAAGACTATAGTCGTTCACAAATCCAAGCTTGGCTCAAAGAAGATGTCGTAACCATCAATGGTGAAATCATTAAAGCCAATCGTAAAGTCGCAGCGGGGGATGAGATTGTAATTACAATTCCTGAACCGATTACGTTAGACTTAATGCCAGAAAATATCCCGCTTGAAATTGTCTATGAAGACGATGATTTGGCCGTCATTAATAAACCACAAGGCATGGTTGTTCATCCATCAGCTGGACATCCAAATGGAACACTTGTCAATGCATTGTTGTATCATTTGGAAAACTTATCGACAATTAATGATGTGATTCGCCCAGGGATAGTTCATCGGATTGATAAAGATACTTCTGGTCTATTAATGGTTGCTAAAAATGATAAAGCACATGAGTCGTTAGCCAAACAATTAAAAGATAAAACATCATTGCGAAAATATGTCGCGTTGGTTCACGGGAATATTTCTCACGAAAGAGGAACAGTCAACGCGCCGATCGGTCGATCAAAAGACAATCGTAAAATGCAAGCAGTCATGGCTGAAGGAAAGCCAGCTGTTACCCATTTTAGTGTTTTAGAACGTTTTGAACAATTTACTTTAGTTGAACTACAATTGGAAACCGGACGGACGCATCAAATTCGTGTGCATATGCAGTATATTGGTTTTCCTTTAGCAGGCGACCCTGTTTATGGACCAAGAAAAACGTTGCCGGGCAACGGTCAATATTTACATGCGAGGTTATTAGGGTTTAAACACCCGACAAGCGATAAGGAAATGATTTTTGAAGTAGAGATTCCAGAAATGTTTCGAAAAACTTTAGAAAATTTAAGAAAATAAATTGCTTTTTGAGGCAATTAAGTGTATAGTTAGCTCAGTTAAAAAATAAATAACGACCTTTAAGTGTAGTCCCGTGAGGCTAAGAAGGCAGAGAGTATACAGATGACGCTTGTTTGCGAACAAGGCCGCTTTGTATCATTTTATAAATAGCTATGGTTATTTTTGTATAGCCGTATTCTGATGAAATGTTCACTCCTACCTAATAACGGGTAGGAGTTTTTTTATTGCAAAAAAAAAGGAGGATGCAACATGATTGAAAAAGAAGTCGTCGATGCATTGACGATGAAACGAGCAATTACACGAATTACTTATGAAATTATTGAACGGTATCAAGAAATTGAAAATGTTGTTTTAATCGGGATTAAGACACGTGGGATTTTTATTGCTGAAAGAATTGCTCAACGCTTAAAAGAATTAGAGAATATAGAAGTACCCGTAGGTGAATTAGACATTACGCTATACCGTGATGATAAATCAGTCGAATTAGAAGAAGCCAAACTACATGACTCAGCGATTCCAGTTTCATTAGAAGGCAAAGAAGTGATCTTAATTGATGATGTACTCTTCACTGGACGAACCATTCGTGCAGCACTTGATGCGGTAATGGACTTTGGACGACCAAAAAGAATTGGTCTGGCTGTTTTAGTCGATCGAGGACACCGTGAATTACCTGTTCGACCAGACTTTGTTGGGAAAAATATTCCTACAGCATTAACCGAAGAAATCGTCGTTGAAATGGAAGAATACGATGGAAAAGACCGAATTATGTTGTATAAAGAAGGGTAGGAAGTCAAATGAAAGATATATTTAGAAATCCAGACGCAATTTTAGATATTAGTGATAAACCAAAGATGCTCCCGTGGCTAGGTTTAAGTTTACAACATTTATTTACCATGTTCGGTGCAACAGTTCTTGTGCCACGTTTAGTCGGAATTGATCCAGGGATTGCCCTAGTTAGTTCAGGTTTTGGAACAATTGTTTACTTATTTATCACAAAAGGAAAAATTCCTGCTTATCTTGGAAGTAGTTTTGCTTTTATTGCCGCGATGCAGATGTTGATGAAGGGGCAAGGTCAAGGTTATCCTGCAATCGCGCAAGGTGCGATGACTACGGGTCTCGTTTATCTAATCGTCGCTTTAATCGTTAAGAAAATTGGTTCTGCTTGGTTGGATAAAGTTTTACCACCAATCGTTGTTGGTCCAGTAGTTATGGTAATCGGTCTAGGTTTAGCGGCTAATGCGGCCAACAGCGCGATGTATAACCCTGCTGGTGATTATGACTTCAGATATGTCTTTGTGGCTTTAGTAACGCTAGCCTTAACAATTTTCTTCAATATGTGGTTCAAAGGTTTCTTGGGCTTAATCCCAATTTTACTAGGAATTGTAAGTGGCTATATCGTTGCCTTACTGACAGGAATTGTGGATACGAGTATTATTGCAAATGCTAGTTGGTTCTCAATGCCAGAATTTCAAATGCCTTTTGTTCAATACCAACCGACGTTACAAATTGGTGCAATCGTCACAATGGCCCCAATCGCTTTTGTCACAATGACTGAACATATCGGTCATTTAATGGTACTAAACAAACTGACGAAACGTAATTTCTTTGAAAATCCAGGTTTAAGCAAAACTTTGGCTGGCGACGGGGCAGCTCAAATTGTCGCAGGTTTAATTGGTGGACCACCGACAACCAGTTACGGTGAAAATATTGGTGTCTTAGCCATTACACGCGTCCACAGTGTTTTCGTAATTGCTGGAGCAGCCGTTTTCGCAGTGGCATTGGGATTTGTCGGTAAAATGAGCGCTTTAATTCTAAGTATTCCAAATCCGGTTATTTCAGGCATTAGCTTCGTATTATTCGGTGTCATCGCGGCAAGTGGGTTGAAAATTTTAATTGAGAACAAAATTGATTTAGATAAGAAAAAGAATCTGTTAATTGCATCGGTCATTCTAGTCGTTGGTATCGGTGGCTTAGTTTTAGAAGTTGGAACATTTACTTTATCGGCAATGGCTTTAGCGACGGTTTTAGGTATCTTCTTAAATCTGATCTTACCAGAAACATCTCGTAGCGAAGAGAGTTAACTAGGAGGAAAAAGCATGATTATTCAATCAGAGCGTATTAGTTTAAAACATTTATTGTCAGTTGAAGCATTATCTGACTTAGAAGTCATGGGTTTAATCCATCGGGGGCAGGAGTTCAAAAAAGGCGCAAAATGGAATCCAGAAAAAGAACAATATTTTGCAACGAACTTATTTTTTGAAAATAGTACTCGAACACATAAAAGCTTTGAAGTTGCCGAAAGAAAATTAGGAATCGAAACGATTGAATTTGAAGAATCAAAAAGTTCTGTACAAAAAGGGGAAACACTATATGACACGGTTTTAACCATGTCCGCAATCGGGGTCGACGTGGCAGTTATTCGTCATGGAGATGAGCATTATTATGATGAATTAATTGAAAGCCGAACGATTCAATGCGGGATTATTAATGGTGGTGACGGTAGTGGTCAACATCCAACACAATGTTTACTTGATTTAATGACCATTTATGAAGAATTTGGTACCTTTGAGAATTTGAAGGTCGCAATTGTCGGGGATATCACGCATTCACGTGTGGCAAAGTCAAATATGCAAATGTTAAAACGATTAGGTGCAAAAGTTTTCTTTTCAGGTCCTTATGAATGGTATACCGAAGAATTTGAAGTCTATGGTCATTACTTACCTTTAGATGAATTAGTTGAAGAAGTTGACGTGATGATGATGTTACGTGTTCAACATGAACGCCACGATGGCGAAGAGAGTTTTTCAAAAGAAGAGTATCATCAAAAATTTGGTTTGACAGAAGAACGGGCAGAACGTATGAAAAAACACGCAATCATCATGCATCCAGCACCTGTTAACCGTGATGTTGAATTAGCAGATTCACTTGTTGAGGCAATGCAATCACGAATTATCACACAAATGTCAAACGGTGTTTATATGCGTATGGCTATTTTAGAAGCCGTGTTGACAGGAAGATCATAGGAGGAAGTAATAATGAGTACATTAATTAAAAATGGTAGAATCGTTTCTCACGATAATGAATTGACGAAAGTTGATGTTTGGATTAAAGAAGGAAAAATTCATGCAATTGGTGAAGCTTTCAATGAAAGTGATTTTGAAACAGTTTTTGACGCAAAAGGTCAATTAGTTACACCAGGTTTAGTTGATGTTCATGTCCACTTTAGAGAACCAGGATTTACGTATAAAGAAACAATCGAAACAGGGAGCAAAGCAGCCGCAAGAGGCGGTTTTACGACAGTTTGCGCAATGCCCAACTTAAATCCAGTACCTGATACAGTTGAGAAATTTGAACAAGTGCAAGCAATTATTGATCGCGATGCGGTTGTAAAGGTATTACAATATGCACCAATTACGGAAGAGCTAAGAAGTGAACGTTTAGTTGATTTTGCGGGCTTAAAAAAAGCGGGCGCCTTTGCTTATACAAATGATGGTGTTGGTGTGCAGACGGCTGGTGCGATGTACTTAGCGATGAAAGAAGCTGCAAAAAATAATATGGCGATTGTTGCACATACTGAAGATGAATCATTACTATTTGATGGTGTGATGCATGCGGGTAAACGTTCGGAAGAATTAGGCTTACCGGGAATTATTAGTGCAACGGAATCTTCCCAAATTGCTCGAGATTTACTTTTAGCAGAAGAAACGGGTGTTCATTATCATGTTTGTCACGTTTCAAGTAAAGAAAGTGTTCGCGTGATTCGTGAAGCAAAACGTGCAGGGATTCATGTAACGTGTGAAGTTTGTCCCCATCACTTAGTTTTAGTCGATGAAGATATTCCAGAAGATAACGGTTATTGGAAAATGAACCCACCATTACGTGGCAACGAAGACCAAAAAGCATTAATCGAAGGTTTATTAGATGGTACGATTGATTGTATTGCAACCGATCATGCGCCACATAGTCATGAAGAGAAAAATCAAAGTTTTGTCGATTCACCATTTGGAATTGTCGGATCAGAATATGCTTTCCAAATGATTTATACACACTTTGTTAAAACAGGTATTTTTACATTAGAGCAAGTCGTTGATTGGATGGCGATTAAACCAGCAGCTATTTTTGGGTTAGAAGTCGGACGGCTAACTATCGGCGGTCCTGCTGATTTAGCAATTTTTGATTTAGAAACAGAATATGTCGTAGATGACCATCAATTCCTATCAAAAAGTATTAATACACCTTTTGTAGGATGGAAATTATATGGAGATACAATCCTCACTCTAGTAGATGGGGAAATCGCTTGGAAAAAGGCAGGGGAATAGGATGAAACGTTGGCTAATTTTAGAAGATGGTACTTATTTTGAAGGTACTGGCTTCGGAGCAGAATCAAATGTTTTTGGAGAAATTATTTTTACAACAGGTATGACTGGTTATCAAGAAACCATCACCAATCAAAGTGCCAATGGGCAAATCATTACTTTTACTTATCCAGTAATTGGTAATGCAGGGATTAATCGTGATGATTTTGAATCACTTTCTCCAACATGTAAAGGAATTGTCGTTAAAGAGCATGCACGACTAGCGAGCAATTGGCGTAGTCAAATGACACTTGATGAATTTTTAAAACGTAAAGGCATTCCGGGGATTTCAGGGATTGATACGCGGGCATTAACACGTAAAATTCGTGAATACGGAACAATGAAAGCAAGTATTGTTGATGCAGGAGATACCTTCTCGCATGCTTACGATCAATTAAAAGCCGCTGTTTTACCAACGAATCAAGTCGAGCAAGTTTCTACAACAAAACCTTACCCTAATCCAGGCGTTGGTCGCAATGTTGCGATTTTGGATTTTGGCTTAAAACATAGTACGATGCGTGAATTAGTCAAGCGTCAATGTAACTTAACGGTATTACCTTATACCACATCAGCAGAAGAGATTTTATCGATTAATCCTGATGGTGTACTTTTAACTAACGGACCGGGCAATCCAAAAAGTTTACCAAATGTCTTAAAAACGATTCAAGAACTTCAAGATAAAGTGCCTGTTTTTGGGATTGCCTTAGGTCACCAATTATTAGCACTTGCCAATCAAGCAGATACGGTAAAAATGAAATTTGGACACCATGGGAATCATCCAGTTCGTCATTTAGAAACAAATAAAGTTCATTTTAGTGCTCAAAGCCATGGTTATGTCGTTGATCGTGAAAGCATTGAAAAGACTGATTTAGTCGTGACTTATGAAGAAATCAACGATAAAACGGTAGAAGGAATCAAACATACTAAATATCCAGCGATGGGCGTACAATTCCAACCGGACGCCTCACCTGGAACACACGATGCATTATATTTATTTGATGAATTTTTAGCAATGATGGATGCATGGAAGGAGCGCAACTAATGCCAAAGAGAACAGATATTAAAAAAATTATGGTTATCGGATCAGGTCCAATTATTATCGGTCAAGCAGCCGAATTTGATTACGCAGGAACACAAGCTTGTTTAGCTTTAAAAGAAGAAGGTTATGACGTTGTTTTAGTTAACTCAAATCCAGCGACAATCATGACGGATAAAGAAATTGCTGATAAAGTATATATTGAGCCGATTACGTTTGAATTTGTTTCTCGCATTTTGCGTAAAGAACAACCAGATGCGCTTTTACCTACACTAGGTGGTCAAACTGGATTAAACATGGCGATTGAATTAGCCAAATCGGGTATTTTAGAGGAACTTTCAATCGAATTACTAGGAACAAAACTTTCAGCGATTGACCAAGCAGAAGATCGTGATTTATTTAAACAATTGATGGAAGAATTGCACCAACCAATCCCAGAATCAGTTATCGTAACAACGGTGGAAGAAGCTGTTGATTTTGCCAACGAAATTGGCTATCCAATTATTGTTCGTCCAGCCTTTACAATGGGTGGTACTGGTGGCGGTATGTGTGATAACGAAGAAGAGTTACGCCATATTGCAGAAAATGGTTTGAAATTATCGCCAGCTACTCAATGTTTAATTGAACGTAGTATTGCTGGTTATAAAGAAATTGAATATGAAGTGATGCGTGATTCATCTGATAACGCCATCGTTGTTTGTAACATGGAGAACTTCGATCCGGTGGGAATTCATACAGGAGATTCAATCGTATTAGCGCCAAGTCAAACGTTAACGGATTATGAACACCAAATGTTACGTGATGCGTCACTAGATATCATTCGCGCCTTAAAAATAGAAGGTGGTTGTAACGTTCAGTTAGCTTTAGATACGGATAGCTTTAACTATTATGTGATTGAAGTCAATCCGCGTGTTTCACGTTCTTCCGCTTTGGCAAGTAAAGCAACTGGATTCCCAATTGCCAAAATTGCAGCCAAAATTGCGGTTGGTTTAACATTAGATGAAATGATTAATCCTGTAACTGGAACAAGTTTTGCTGCTTTTGAACCGACGATCGATTACGTTGTTTCAAAAATCCCGCGTTGGCCGTTTGATAAATTCGAATCAGGCGAACGTCTACTTGGAACACAAATGAAAGCCACTGGTGAAGTGATGTCAATGGGCCGTAATATTGAAGAATCACTTTTAAAAGCGGTTCGTTCGTTAGAAATTGGCGCCTATCATATCGAGCTTGCTGAGTTGGCTGATGTTTCAGAAGAAGAATTGCAAACAAAACTCGTTAAAGCTCAAGACGATCGTTTATTCTACGTAGCAGAAGCATTCCGTCGCGATTACACGATTGAACAACTAAATGACCTAACAAAAATTGACCCATTGTTCTTGGATAAAATTTTACATATTATTGAAATTGAACGCGAATTAGCCGTAAATCCAAATGATTTTGCTATTTTAAAAATCGCCAAAGAAAATGGCTTTGCCGATCGTAAAATTGGTGAACTTTGGAACATGTCAGAAATAGCCGTTCGTGAGTTGAGATTAGAAAAAGGCTTAAAACCAGTTTATAAAATGGTTGATACTTGTGCGGCTCAATTTGAATCAAACACGCCTTATTTCTATGGTAGCTATGAAACAGAAAACGAAAGTGTCCGTAGTGAAAAACCATCGGTGCTTGTACTAGGTTCCGGTCCTATCCGGATTGGTCAAGGGGTTGAGTTTGACTATGCAACAGTGCATTCCGTTAAAGCAATCCAAGAACTTGGTTACGAAGCCATTATTATGAATAGCAACCCAGAGACTGTATCAACTGATTTTTCTATCTCAGATAAATTATATTTTGAACCATTAACGTTAGAAGATGTACTAAACGTTGTCGATCTTGAGCAACCAGTCGGTGTGATTGTTCAATTTGGTGGTCAAACAGCGATTAATTTAGCCGAGCCTTTATCTAAAGCGGGCGTTAAAATTTTAGGGACAACCATTGAGGATCTCGATCGTGCTGAAAACCGTGATTTATTTGAGAAAGCCTTGAAAGAGTTAGGTATTCCACAACCATTAGGAGATACTGCAACGAATACAAAAGATGCAGTCGTAATCGCTGAAAGAATCGGTTATCCTGTACTTGTACGACCAAGCTATGTTTTAGGTGGCCGTGGTATGGAAATCGTCGAAAATCAACACGATTTGGAAGACTATATGGAAAACGCGGTGAAAGCATCGCCAGAACATCCAGTCTTAATTGACCGTTATTTACTTGGAAAAGAGTGCGAAGTCGATGCGATTTGCGATGGTGAGACAGTTTTACTTCCTGGAATTATGGAGCATATTGAACGCGCAGGTGTTCACTCAGGAGATTCAATGGCTGTTTATCCGCCACAAAATCTTTCAGATAAGATTATTCAAACGATTGAAGACTATACGAAACGTTTAGCGATTGGCTTAAACTGTATTGGAATGATGAACATCCAGTTTGTTATTCATGATGAGACTGTGTATGTCATTGAAGTGAATCCACGGGCAAGTCGTACGGTACCATTCTTAAGTAAAGTAACTGATATCCCGATGTCTCAAGTTGCAACCAAAGCGATTTTAGGTGAAAAACTAAAAGATTTAGGTTACAAATCTGGTTTAGTTCCAACTTCTGTGATGGTTCATATTAAAGCGCCAGTCTTCTCATTTACGAAATTACTTAAGGTCGATACTTATTTAGGCCCAGAAATGAAATCAACTGGTGAAGTAATGGGAACCGATGTTAACTTAGAAAAAGCACTTTATAAAGCTTTTGAAGCTTCTGGCTTACGTATTCCTGAATTTGGCTCAGCTTTATTTACGATTGCTGACGAAACAAAAGAAGAAGCACTAGCTTTAGCTAAGCGCTTCTCAGAAATTGGCTTTAGTTTAACAGCAACAAGCGGTACAGCGAAATTCTTAAACAGTCATGGTCTTTCTGTGAAGTCAATTGCTAAAATTAGCGAAGAAAGTCAAGAAGCAACCGTAGTTGACTTAATTCGCAATGGAAGCACACAACTGGTCATTAATACAATGGATAAAAATCGTCAAAATGCTTCACAAGATGGTTTTATTATTCGACGCGAAGCAGTCGAACATGGCGTACCATTATTTACTTCACTTGATACTGCCGATGCGATTTTAAAAGTAATGGAATCCCGCGCATTTTCAACGAAAGCAATATAAGCAATATATCTTGAAAGGAGATTATCTCATGAAAGTAGAGATGATGGAAATCACTTCACAGCAATTACTTGCCCCGAGAATTTATGAAATGACGCTTAAAGGAGAGCTTGTCAAAGAAATGGACCAACCTGGTCAATTTTTACACATCCGTGTTCCAGATAGCGCTTTGTTATTACGTCGTCCAATAAGTATCAATGACATTAATCAAGAGGAGGGAACTTGCCGCATTATTTACCGTGTCGAAGGAGATGGAACGAAAATCTTCTCTGAAATGCAGGCAGGTGACTTAATCGATGTTATGGGCCCGTTAGGAAATGGTTTCGTAATTGATCATCTAAATGAAGGAGATGTCGCCTTTATCATTGGTGGGGGAATTGGTATTCCGCCATTGTACGAACTTTCAAAACAACTGGTTGCTAAAAAGGTCAAACCGATTCACTTCTTGGGTTATGCTTCAAAAGAAGTCTTGTACTATGAAGACGAATTTAAAGCCTTAGGTCCAACCTATATTGCAACGGATGATGGCACACATGGTGTACATGGAAATGTTGGACATCTTTTCGATTTAGTTAGCGAACAAGCAAACGCAGTCTTTTCTTGTGGTAGTAACGGCTTATTAAAAGCCGTAGAAGCTAAATTTGCTAGTGAAGTGGAAAATGTTCAATTGTCGCTAGAATCACGGATGGCTTGTGGAATTGGTGCGTGTTACGCTTGTGTTTGCAAATTGAAAGATGATGAAACTGGACTGAAAAGTGTGAAAGTCTGTGACGAAGGTCCAGTCTTCCCAGCTGGAAAGGTGGTACTGTAATGACAACAAATCCTTTAGCAGTCAAACTACCCGGTTTAGATTTAAAAAATCCAATCATTCCAGCAAGTGGTTGTTTTGGATTCGGTAAAGAATACAACAAATATTATGATATTAGTCAGTTAGGTTCAGTCATGATTAAAGCAACTACCCCTGAACCACGTTTTGGTAACCCGACACCTCGGGTTGCTGAAACACCAAGTGGTATGTTAAACGCAATTGGTTTACAAAATCCTGGACTAGAAGTCGTGATGACAGAAATTTTACCTGATTTAGCGAAAAGTCATCCGGGATTTCCAATTATTGCTAACGTTGCAGGATCGACGGAAGATGATTATGTGACTGTTTGTCGCGAAATTAGTCAAGCGCCAAACGTCAAAGCGATTGAATTAAATATTTCCTGTCCGAACGTTAAACAAGGGGGCATTACTTTTGGAACTGATCCAATGGTTGCGGGTGCATTGACCGAAGCAGTCAAAAAAGTTTCAAAAGTTCCTGTCTATGTGAAGTTATCACCAAATGTTACGGATATCGTACCGATTGCCCAAGCGATTGAAGCAGGAGGTGCGGATGGTTTTACAATGATTAACACGCTACTTGGCATGCGAATTGATTTAAAAACTCGTCAACCGATTTTAGCCAATCGTACCGGTGGTTTATCTGGTCCAAGTATCAAACCCGTAGCTATTCGTTTAATCAATCAAGTGGCAGCTATTTCAAAACTACCAATTATTGGGATGGGTGGAATTATGACAGTCGATGATGTGATTGAGATGTATTTAGCAGGTGCCAGTGCTGTAGGGATTGGTACGGCTAATTTTACGGATCCTTACATTTGTCCGAAATTAATCGCAGAATTACCTGTTCGTATGAAAGAATTAGGGATTGAGTCACTAGAACAATTAATTAAAGAAGTTAGAGAGGCCCGTGAAGCATGATAAACCGACCAATTATTGCCTTAGATTTTCCATCAAGAGTTGAAATTGAAACCTTTTTAAGTTTATTCCCAACGAAAGAAAAATTATTTGTAAAAGTTGGTATGGAAATTTTTTATCAAGAAGGTCCTGAAATTGTTCGTTGGTTACGTTCACTTGGGCATGATGTCTTTTTAGATTTAAAATTACACGACATTCCTAATACGGTTAGCCGTGCGATGGAAAGAATTGCTAACTTAGGCGTAGCAATTACCAACGTACATGCTGCAGGTGGAATTGAAATGATGGCAGCAGCTAAAGCTGGACTAGTTAAAGGAACGCCAGAAGGTCAAACAATTCCTCAATTGATTGCTGTGACACAGCTGACTTCGACTTCAGAAGAACAAATGCAACACGATCAATTAATCACAGTTAGTTTGGAAGAAAGCGTGCTAAACTATGCGAAATGTACTCAAGCAGCGGGCTTAGATGGTGTTGTTTGCTCGGCTTTAGAAGCTGGAAAAATTCATGGTGTAACCTCGGATACATTTATGTGTTTAACACCAGGCATCCGTCCAACAGGGGCAGCAGTTGGAGACCAAAAACGTGTAGTGACACCCGTTTTAGCGAAGGAAATTGGTTCAAATGCGATAGTTGTTGGCCGTCCAGTCACTCAAGCAGAAAATCCATATGAAGCCTATCAAGCGATTAAAAACGAATGGAATGGAGTAAAATAAATGTCAACTTTAGAAAAGAAAATTGCAGCAGATTTATTAAAAATTGAAGCCGTCTTTTTAAGTCCAGAAAAGCCATTTACTTGGGCGAGTGGCTTAAAAAGCCCAATTTATTGTGATAACCGTATGACGATGAGCTATCCTGCTGTACGTCGTGAAATTGCTCAAGGATTAGCTGAAAAAATTAAGGCTGAATTTCCAGATGTTGAAGTGATTGCTGGTACAGCAACAGCAGGGATTCCACATGCAGCTTGGATTGCAGAAATTTTAGATTTACCAATGGTTTATATCCGCAGTAAAGCGAAAGAACACGGTAAAGGCAATCAAATCGAAGGTCGTATTACTGAAGGTCAAAAAATGGTCGTTGTTGAAGATTTAATTTCAACTGGCGGTAGTGTTTTAGAAGCTTGTGAAGCAGCCAAACGCGAAGGAGCAGATGTTGTAGGTGTCGCAGCAATCTTCACTTATGAATTACCAAAAGGATCAGAAAATTTTGCAAATGCTCAAATTCCTTTAGTAACCTTAACAAATTACACAACGTTATTAGAAAGTGCACTAGAAGCGAACTATATCGAAGAAAAAGATTTAGAACTTTTAGCAAACTGGAAAAAAGATCCAGTAAACTGGTTAAATAAATAATAGTAAAAGGCGCAGATTATTGATTCAATCTGCGCCATTTTATTATGGTTATTCGTCAAAGTGTGTTGATGGGTCCAAAATGAGTAAAAATAATCGTCAAAATCGGTAGAGAAATTTGTTTCTCTGTCGATTTTTTGACATTAGAAAAGAGGGGCCGAGCCTCCCGCTCCCCTGCGAAAAATCACCTTGTTGGTAAGCGATGAATAGTTGAGTACCTATAAATAAAAAATAGACACCTCTATACTAAGAGATGTCCGAATACTAAAATAGACGGAATGTCTATCGACATTCCAGTTGAACCTTTGGATTCCATGGTAAATAAGCCGCCAAAGGTGTATTTTGTCGGTTTGGCAGATAAGTTAATAAGTAATCAAGATACTTTCGAGGATGTAATCCGTTGGATTTAGCTGTTTCGACCAGACTTAAAATAGTCGCAACGGCATGTGCACCGTCAAAAGATTTTGAGAACAACCAGTTCTTTCTTCCCATGACGAGCGACTTGATTCCACGTTCAGCTAAATTATTGGAAAGCACAAGGCGACCATCACTCAAGACATTCATCATGCGGTCTTTTTGATTCAGTGCATAAGTGATTGCTGTCCCAAGTTTTCCATGAGCGTGTATAGAGTCACACCATTCGAAGAATGCTTCAAGTTTAGGTTTCACTATCTTCATCCGCTGTTCATAACGGTCCTCTACGGTTAAACTATTTAACGTCTTATCCAGTGCAAACAATTCGTTACACAACGTGACGCCTTTATGAGCCACGCTTTTACTAGAATAATTCTTTGGACGTGCATCATAGAATTTCCGTCGAATATGTGCCAAGCAGGCAATCATCGTCATTCCTGGAAGATGATTGTACCCAGAGAATCCATCACTATGAAGATAGCCAGTATAATTCTCTAAGAAATCCCTGGGAACGGATCCGCTACGTGAGGGACCAAGCTTGAAAATATGTATAGCACGCTCACTGTATTTTCCTGTACTAAACAACCACATATAGGATTTTTGTCGTTCCTTATCGTTTAGTACTTTGAATGTCGTTTCATCGGCGTGTAGAACTTTTTGGTTAAGGAGTTCTTGTCGCATTTCAGCCACGAGTTCTTCAAAATAATACTGAGACGTTTTAATGTGCCAATTTGTGATGGTGTGGCGGGGTATTGGATAACCAAGTAGATCCCAATATGCCTCTTGTCGATAGGCTGGGACTTTTTGCTCAAACTTCTGATACATGGTTTCCGCTATAAGTGATGCAGATGCAGCTGTATTATTCAACGGGAGTTTTGGAATTTCAGATTTTGCAAAAGGAGTCCGCGTACCGCTTTTCTCGCAGTTCGCGCACGCATATGTTTTTTGAAAATGTCTGTGGTTCTCAATTTTTGCTGGAATAAATTTTACTTCCTGACGAATCAACTGCGTCGATACTTCTTTCATTGTTTCTTCACATGTCGGGCAGCTGCAGGATTCAATTTCATGTATATGATCAACCGTAGGAAGAAATGATAACTTCTGATCTTTTAGTCCTTTGCGTTTCTTTCGACGGACAACCTTCGTGACTATGATTTCATCGTTATTGCTTTGACCACCAGTCTGCTCTGGTTTGTTAAAAAAGTTATCATCGAATAGGTTTCCCTGATTAGGATTATTTTTCAATGTTTCTTTTTTAGGACCATAAAGTTTTTGAGTAAGGAATTCAATTTGCTCTTTCTGTAAAGAAAGCTCATCGTCCTTTTGAGCGATTGTTGTCTTTAGTTGTTTATTTTCTTCTAAAAGCTGATCTAGCTTTTCAATAATCACTTCAAACTGTTTCTCACTCTTTTTAGACATGATTACTTCTCCTCACATAAATAATAATTAAATTTTACTATAATCAGAAGAAGAAAACGAGAGAGCCATTGATTTTTTTATCAATTTCTCTCTCGTTTCTTAGGCTATACTCCCTTTTATTGCAGGTTTAATGGAGATTTTAGGATTGATAGATAATCCTTCTAAAAGCCAACGTAACTGTTGTGTCGTTAATTTTTGAACTTCGTTCTGATTACGAGGCCAATTCAATTTACCGTTCTCTAAGCGCTTATGTAAGAGAAGGAAGCCGTCACCTTCCCAATAAAGAGCTTTGAACCGATCTTTATTTCCACCACAGAAGAGAAAGAGAGCATCGTTATAAACATCCATATCATATTCTTCAGTAATCGTTGCAGCTAATCCATCAATTTGGCGACGCATATCTGTTTTTCCGCAGACAATGAAGATATTTTCTACTTGAGTAAAATCAATGAGCTTCATTAATTGACATCTCCGTGAGGAGAATTTTCAATGTCGATTGTTTAATCCCCTCATATATAAGTAGCTCGGTCTGACTGCTTTTTAAATGTGCTACTAACTTCTGTGGCAAGGACTTTTCAACGGTTCGACGATTATTTTGATCATTCTGCAAGATTACAGGTACGATAGACTGTTTATTTTTTTCCAAATTAAAAACCTCCTGATTACTTAATATATCTTAAGTTTAACCGGAGAACGTCAGGAATCACAGGTACCTAGCTATTTATCGCTTACCCTTGTTGGCGAAAGCTGAGAGACCGCTTCGAAACGATATGAAATGAGCAGCGACTCGGTAATAAGCCATAATCTTTTTGAAAGTACAAAACACTTTCAAACGATTCTTTGCTTATTACTCGTCACTATTCGCTCATTTCATGACCTCTAATAGAGCCTGTAGTTGTTGGAGCCGTTCGAACGTAGTGAGTTACGGATACAATATCAGGATCTGCGTGACAACTCAGCTCGAAAGCTTCAAACTCTAGTTAAGTGCTAAAGCACTAAACCAGAGTAATTCACATTTCGTCTTTTGACGCAGTGGGTACAAGGTGTTTTTCTTCGAGTCGCTAGTGCTATCTTCAAATGATTGCCGACATTTTATCTTCACGAAAACGTGGTACACTTTGCACCGGCTAAAAATCATCTAGGTTTCTATCCAACGCTGTCTGCAATCACTGCTTTTAAGGAGCGATTACAAAATTATAAGACGAGCAAAGGAGCGATTCAATTACCTTACAACCAACCATTACCCGTAGATTTGATTGAAGCGATTGTTTTGTTCCGTAAAAAAGAAATTCTCAGTCAAAAATAAATAGAGTAGTGAGATGTAAAAAAATATTTTTCCGAGCAGAATTTTTCTCCTGTTATCAATCAAACGATTGTCTGAATAATCACAAAAGTCTGACCTAAAAGTCTACCACATTTACTACAGAAGGGGCATTCTTTTGGTCAGCTAGAGTGGTCCTACAGTTAGCGTAAGTGCAGGCTTTGCAGGAAGTTAGTGTTAGTATCGATTTAGGAAGATTATCGACAGTGATAATACAATAGTATAAGAAGGTGTAGTATGTGAAACATAAATCGACAATAGTCATGATTCTGGTTACTTTATTGATTTCAATCGTATTTGTTTTTTATTTGTTCAATAATATAGTCCCTAATATAATTGGTTCTTTTGGTAGTTCAAACGACAATCAAAAGACGCAAATTTCCTTTGATAGAGAAGGGGAATATATGATATATCGTGAGGGAAAAGAATATGATCGATGAGAATATGAAAAATCAACTGAACATGCTTATATTTTAGACTCTATTAACGATAACGACGGTTTAATAATTTTGACTAACAATCAAAATTACCTAAATATCCCAACGCTACAAAAAGATCCCATATTATTAGATAAGTTATCTGATGTTCCTACTTATATTAATAGCTTTAGTGAAGAGAAATAGAAGCTGCCCAAATTGAGGTATTAGGTAAAAATCATTCAGGTATCAAAATAGAAAAATCCCATGAAATCAATGTTAATAAACTGATTTCATAGGATTTCTATTTTATACTTTTTGGTTAGCCTCGGGTTACTTATTGACGTAATTTCTCGATATTTTCTTCAACTGGTGTCATATAATAGGTTTTTTGATTCTCATAAATGACATAGCCTGGTTTAGCACCATTTGGTTTTCGAATATGTTTGACTTGTACAAGATCGACGGGGACTTGTGCAGAATGGCGATATTTTGAATAAAAAGCTGCAAGTTCAGCGGCTTCTAAAATTGTTTGTTCAGAAGGATCTGTACTACGAATAATAACGTGTGAACCAGGAATATCTTTAGCATGTAACCAGTATTCGGTTTTTTTAGCTGTTTTCAAGGTCAGTTGGTCATTTTGTAAATTGTTACGACCAACCAAAATCTCGGTGCCATCACTGGCAATGAATTTCGCGGGTTGTGATTTTTTCGTTTGACGTTTTTGTTTAACAAAAGAGCTTTTAACGTAACCTTCTTCAATCAATTCTTCTTTAATTAATTCTAAATCCATTGGTCCGGCCAATTCTAATTGGGTGAGGACGCTTTGTAAGTAAGCAATCTCTTGTTTTGTTTCTTCGATTTGTTCACCGACTAGTTTAACCGCATTTCGTAATTTTTGATACTTCTGGAAGTACTTCTGCGCGTTTTGATTTGGGGATAGCGCCGGATCTAAAACGATAGTAATCGGCGCATTTTCTTCATAATAATTTTCTAATTCGACACTGGCAACACCACGAGGAATTTGATGTAAGAAGGTGGTAAGTAACTCGCCACGTTGTCGTAAATCCTCGGCATTTTCAGCAGCTAATAAGGTTGCCTCGCGTTTTTCAAGCTTGCCTTCATTACGTTTGATTTCATTTGTTATTTTTTTTATTAATAAGCTGCCTTGTTGTTTTACGCGATCACGCTCAGCTTTATCGTGATAAAAACCATCCAATAGACTACTTAAATTGGTAAAGGTTGTTACGGTCGTATCTTCTTGAGTGATTAATGACTCAAAGAGAAAAGGCGTAAAATATTCTTTTTGTTTCGTTTGTATCAGCGTTGGTTCCAAAGTTTTTAATTGCGCCATAAATTGTTGCCAAACACGTAATTTTTCATTAGGATTAGCTTGTAAACGGGTTGCTAGTTCCGTTGCAGTATCGCGCCCAAAACCTTGGAAAAGTTGCTGAATAGTCTTTGGATTGATTTCCTGTAAAGATGATAACTGACTGAATGCTTGCACATCTGACAAATGAAACGGATTTAAGCCTTTTGCTTCAGGTGGTGCGACATAGGTAGCTCCTGGTAGTAACGCGCGATAAGTGTTTTGTGAGCTACCTATGTGTTTAATGGTATCTAAAATCTTATTGGTTGCTTGATTTAATAACAAAATCGTACTATGTCGTCCCATTAATTCTACAATTAATACAAGATTTTCTAAATCACCGAGCTCGTTACGATGAGTGAAGGTGAAGTGGATGATACGATCATTTTCAACTTGTTTAATCTCTTCTAAAATCGCACCGTCTAAATGCTTTCTTAAAATCATCACAAAATTTGGTGGCGTATCTGGATTTTGATAACTCATATTGGTGAGTTGAATCCTTGCATAACTAGGATGGGCAGATAGTAATAATTTATGGTTCTTTCCTTGTGAGCGAATGACTAGTACAAGCTCATTGGAATAAGGTTGGTGGACTTTACTAATTCGACCACCTTTTAATTGTTGATTCAGTTCTTGAATCATTAGATGGGTAAAAATACCGTCAAAAGACATGAAATTCCCTCATTTCAAAATTAGTCTCATTAAAAAATAGTTTAAAAAAGCCCATAGTTCCAATCTGCTTTTCTAAACTATTACCATGTTATTGGATTTTTGCGTCCTCTTCTTGCTGTTCTTTTTTAGCATCGAGCATCTCTTTATGTAAGAAATAAGCCATGACCGTTCGAATAGCAACCATAGAACCGAGCGTAATTAAATCTTGTAAAGAAGGGTTAATAATTGAATGGACAATGTCTGCCGCAATTAAAATTTCTAAACTGAGTAAAATGTAACTTCCTAAAAAACTACGAATACCAGTTAACACATAAGCCGATTTTTTTAGTGTAGGGTGGCTCATTTCAGAAGTGAGAAAATCTTTCATCGCTAACACAATTCCCCAAAGAAGCACCAAGACACATAAAATATAAAGAATAAGTACAAGCATTTCAAAAAAAGGGGTGAGCAATACGAGTAGGTGATTCTTCAAATAAAACCTCTCCTTTAAAATAGTTGGTATTCAACTAATTATAGCAAATATCAAATCAACTGACTAGTTTTGTTAAAGGCCGATTGTTATTTTTTTATTTGAGTAAAGAATCTTGACGAGAATATACGACAATTGATAAGATAAAGCTACAAGAAGTAAAAATGAGGAGGAGAACAATAATGACAGAAAAAAAGATCTTCACCTCGTGGAAACAACGAATGACTAATCAAAGACAAGCTTTTTTACAGCAAGTAAACAACCAACCAAAAAAGTTTTATTTATCGATTTTTTTAATCTTAATTGTTGGATTGTTACTATCATTATCCGTCGTTTCAGCTAGAAAACAAATTCAAACCGAACAATTAGAAACTTTGGTTTTTCCAAGTGTCTCATCAAAAATTATTGAACCGTTAACGGATTTAACTGTGATTGAAAAAGAACCCGCAGTGACAGTTGTCTTTGCGAGTCCATCAGCTAAAAAGTATCAAGAGATGTTTCAGTTGATTTCTGAGAAAGAAAAAGAATTAAACCGATCAATTTATTTTTATCCAATTGTTTACAATGTGGAAGAATTAACTAAAAAATATAAAGTCAATTCGGAACAAATGACGTTTGTTTTCTTTGAGAAAGGCGTAGAAAAGAACCGCTTCACGTATGAAGCTTTAGAAGTGCCGAATGAAGAATTGATGCCCGAACTAAATCGTTTACCGATGTGGAACACAAAAACTTTAGAAACCGAAAAAACGCAATAAAGATTCTTATTGACAATTATTCTGTCCTAGGGTACGCTAGCATCATCAAATAAGAGGAGGAATCATCATGGCGAACACAACTTATAACTCACAATTGCATAACTCATGGCAAACTTGGCGTAGGTAAGTTGTATTGATGGATTCTTTCATTCCATAGATACGACTTTTTAGAGTACTTTCTAAACAGTGTATCTATGTCGGTATCTAAATGATTCTTACCCGCATAGACGAAAGACTATGCGGTTTTTTGTTTTTTACAACAGCCGTACAAGATACGACTGTTGTTTTTTTATTATAAAAAAAGGAGAATGTTAAATGTTTAAAAACAAAGGGTTTATCTTTACGCTAGCAGTATTATTTTTAGTCTTAGTAGTTGGGTTTTTCACTGAAGGAAAACAGCAAGCAAAGACAACGAGCTCGATAACGAACACATCTGATGCTGACGCAAAAACTAGCTACAAAGTTGGCTTATTACAATTTGTTAGTCATCCTGCACTCGATCAAATTACGGCAGGTGTACGAGAAGGATTGAAAGAAAGCGGCTTAATTGAAGGCGAAAACTTAGAAATTGTTTTTCAAAACGGACAAGCCGATCAAAGTAAGTTAACGACAATGAGTCAACAACTAATTAATCAAGGATCAGATATTTTAGTGGGAATTGCAACACCTGCAGCGCAAGCGTTAGCGAATCAAACAAATGAATTACCGATTATTTTAGGCGCAGTGACGGATCCCGTTGGTGCCGGTCTCGTTGATAATATGGAAAAACCTGGTGCAAACATCACAGGGGTATCTGACAAAGCACCTGTACTTGAACAATTAAAGTTAGCGCAAGAACTGTTGCCGGATGCTAAAAAGGTTGGGATTTTGTATTCTTCGGCTGAAGACAATTCAAAATATCAAGTAGCGGAAGCCGTTAAAATTGCCAAGGAATTAGGTCTATCAACCGAAGAATTCTCAGTTCCTTCAACCAATGAGGTTAGTCAAGTCGTTCAAGTAATGGCGCAGCAAGTCGATTTTATTTATATCCCACTAGACAATATCATCGCCAATGCCATGCCAGCAGTCGTTAACGAAGCGAATAAACTAAAAGTTCCGATTATTACTTCGGCGGATACAATGGTTGCCGAAGGTGGTTTAGCCACTATTGGTATCAATCAATTTTCAATCGGAGTACAAGCAGGTAAAATGGCAGCTAGTGTCTTACGAGGAGAAGCCAAACCAGCGACAACACCTATTTATACGTTTACTGAAGGTGATTTAATCTTAAATGAAAAACAAGCGGAATTTTTACAAATCGAGATTCCAGAAAAATTAAAAGCAGATGCAGTGATTGTAGGAGGGGACAGTAAATGATTTTTTCATCAATTGGACAAGGGTTATTATGGAGCGTTTTAGGTTTAGGAATTTTTATGACTTATCGGATTTTGAATTTCCCAGATATGACAACAGAAGGCTCCTTTCCACTCGGCGGGGCAGTCTCGGTCGCAGCGATTGTTGCAGGTTTCCCACCACTAGCTGCGACTGGGCTGGCAATTATTGCCGGGATGTTGGCCGGACTAGTGACCGGTTTACTTTACACGAAGGGGAAAATTCCAGTTATCTTATCAGGAATCTTAGTGATGTCCGCCTTAAATGCCGTGATGCTTTTTGTAATGAAGCGTCCCAATTTGTCATTGCTAAATCAAGAGAATATTTTAGATTTTTTCCGCAATGATTCTATTCCTAAAAATTATGACACGATATTACTTGGCTTAATTGCCAGTAGTTTAATTATTGGTTTGTTATATTTCTTTTTTAATACGGATTTTGGACAAGCCTACATTGCGACTGGGGATAATGAGGAAATGGCACGTTCTTTAGGTATTTCGACAGATCGGATGAAAATTATCGGTCTGGTTTTATCTAATGGAGTAATTGCTCTAAGTGGAGCATTAATTGCTCAAAATGACGGTTATGCGGATGTTAGCAAAGGAATCGGTGTAATTGTCATTGGGTTAGCTTCGATTATCATTGGTGAAGTCTTATTTGGGGAATTAACTTTCTTTGAACGTCTCGTAGCGATTGTTCTCGGAAGCATTATTTATCAACTGTTAATTTTACTAGTGATTCGTTTAGGGTTTGATACGACCTATTTAAAACTATTCTCGGCGATGATTTTAACTTTATGTTTATTAATTCCACGTTTCAAAGAGAAATTGCAATTGAAGACAGGATTTGAGAAAGGAGGTCTTTCAAAATGAGTATTCTTGAATTAAAAAATGTAACGAAGACTATCAATAACGGTCCTAAAGAACAAAAGACCTTGCTTGATGCCGTTAATTTAACGATTCGACCGGGTGACTTTATCACGGTTTTAGGTGGTAATGGTGCTGGAAAAAGTACGCTATTTAATAGTATTTCTGGTACATTGGATGTAACACAGGGGCAAATTCTTTTAGGAGGAACCGACATCACAGCATTATCAGAAGAAAAAAGAGCGGCCTCGATTGCCCGAGTTTTCCAAGATCCAAAAATGGGGACAGCTCCTCGGATGACGGTTGCTGAAAATTTATTTTTAGCGCAAAAACGTGGGGAGAAAAGAGGTTTACGCTTACGTCGCATCAAGCAACAAAAACCTTTTTACTTTGAGTTATGTCAAGCGATTGGTAATGGCTTAGAAAATCATTTAGATACGCCAACAGGCAATTTATCTGGGGGACAACGCCAAGCCCTTAGTTTACTGATGGCGACCTTAAAGAAACCAGAACTGTTGTTATTAGATGAACATACGGCTGCTTTAGATCCTAAAACGGCGAAGCAACTAATGGAGATAACAAATCAAAAGATTTCTGAGGAAAATCTCACTTGTCTCATGATTACTCATCGAATGGAAGACGCCTTAAAGTATGGAAACCGTTTGATTCTCTTACAAAAAGGGCAGATTATTAAGGATTTAGACCAAAAAGAAAAGGAAAAACTAACTTTGACTGATCTGCTTCACTTTTTTGAAGAAATCATTTTTTAAAAAATTAATGAAAAAAGTGTTGACATCTTCTCATCAAACTCCTATACTAAGCTCATATCTTAAATCAGTTTGGAGCGATTACGTATGTTAAACTCACATCAATCACAACTGAATAATTATTACTTTAGCTATTTTAGGTAGGTTTGTATTCATGTAGTTATGGATACAAACGCAACGTTTGTATCTATGATGGCTAGGGGAATTTGTAATGACACAACAGCCGCCGTAGATGATTAAATATCTATAGTGGCTTTTTATATTTTTTTATACATCTGTACAAGTATAAAGATGCCCACTGTAGACGATTCGTTTTCAGTAGGCATCTTTTTTATTTTGAAAGGAGGAATGACATGACAAAAAACATTGAAATATCCGGAGAGACACGACTTGTTGGTTTTTTTGCGAGTCCCGCCCGTCATAGTATTTCTCCTAAAATGCATAACATCGCTTTTAAAGAATCTGGAATCGATGCTCGTTATTTAGCATTTGATATCAAACCCGAAGATTTAAAAGTTAGCATTCAAGCAATCCGAAGTCTGGATTTGATCGGTGCCAATATTTCGATGCCGCACAAACAAAACGTTTTAGCGCTACTGGATGAACTTTCGCCAGAAGCACAATTAATCGGAGCCGTTAATACAATTGTCAACGATCAAGGAAAGCTAATCGGTCATAATACAGACGGTCTAGGATTTATGCGAAGTCTTGAAGAACTTGAATTGAATACTCGCGAAAAGGAAATCACCATCTTAGGTGCAGGAGGTGCGGCAACAGCCATTATTTGCCAGGCTGCTCTAGACGGTGTGCAAACGATTAATATTATTAGTCGAAAAAGTGCGAATTTTTCGAAAATGGTGGAAAAAATCAAAGAAATCGAGAAAAAGACAGCTTGTCGATTAAATTTAATTGAAGCTAATGATCAATCAGCAATTACAGCCGCTTGCCAGCGGAGCTGTCTTTTGATTAATGCGACAAACGTTGGCATGGGTGAACTTGCTGGACAAATTCCATTGATTAAACTCAGTGACTTACACGCTGACTTAGCTGTCAGTGACATTATTTATCACCCCGCAGCAACCCAATTATTAATCGAGGCTAGAAAAATTGGGGCTAAAACAATGAATGGTTTAGGGATGCTCATCCATCAAGGAGCAGTTGCCTTTGAACTTTGGACGAACGAGCCGATGCCGATTGAATTAGTAAAAAAAGCTTTATTAAAATAAAACAACTAAAAACAGAAAGTAGGAAATATAAATGATCGTTATTATGAAACCAGGAGCAACAAATGGACAAATTGAAACAGTGGTAAAAAGAATTAAAGAAAGTGGTTTGGATTACCAATTAAATACAGGTAGTGAACAAGTAGTAATCGGCTTATTAGGCGACACACGTTCGATTCAAGATATTGCTTTTCGTAGTTATGAAGGTGTTGATAAAACTGTCAGAATTAGTAACACGTACAAATTAAGTTCACGTGAATTCCACCCGGATGATACTGTTGTCGATGTCGACGGCGTTAAAATTGGTGATGGTAGCTTTGTGACCATGGCTGGGCCATGTTCTGTTGAAGGTTTAGACCAAATTCGCGAGAGTGCTCGAATGGCTAAAGCCGGTGGAGCACAAATTTTACGCGGTGGCGCATTCAAACCGAGAACCTCGCCTTATGCTTTCCAAGGTTTAGAAGAAGAAGGTTTAATCATTATGCGTCAAGCAGCGGATGAATTTGGCTTAAAAGTCATTACTGAGGTGATGGATGAAGCTCATATTGATTTAGTGGCTAAGTACACAGATATTATTCAAATAGGTGCCCGCAATATGCAAAACTACAAGTTATTATCAGCTGTTGGTAAAACAGGAAAACCAATTGGCTTAAAACGTGGAATTTCTGGAACAATTGACGAGTGGTTAAATGCTGCAGAGTACATTGCCGTTGAAGAGAAAAGTCCAGTTATCTTTATCGAACGTGGAATTCGCACATACGAAACAGCGACACGGAACACTTTTGATTTGAGCGCTGTGCCAATTATTAAAAAAATGAGTCACTTCCCAATTATTGTTGATCCAAGTCACGGAACAGGCGTTTGGGATTTAGTTTCACCAATGGCTCGTGCAGGTGTTGCTGCTGGCGCAGACGGTATGATTGTTGAGATTCATCCAGACCCAGCCAATGCGTGGTCAGATGGTCCCCAATCGTTAAATGAAAAAAATTACTTGAAGATGATGAAAGAAGTCGATTTATTAGTCGATGCGATGCAAACAATTCGTCAAATCGAAAATAACTAACAAAGGAATGTTTAAGGATGAAAATTCAACTTACGAATCATACGTATGAAATTCTTATCAAAAAAGGCGGGCTATCAGAAGTCGGACAATGGGTTAAATCATTATGGCAACCACAAAAAATTGCGATTATTACCGATAGTAACGTTGTCGACCTCTATGGTGAAGACGTTAAGCAACAATTGCAAAATGTAGGATTTGCTGCAGACTTATTTGTTGTACCAGCTGGAGAAGAAAGCAAATCACTCATTCAAGCAACACAGTTGTATGATCAATTAGCTAAAGCCGGTTATACAAGAAGTGATGGTATCATCGCTTTAGGTGGTGGTGTAATTGGTGATTTAACCGGTTTTGTCGCTTCAACGTATATGCGTGGGTTGCATTTTCTGCAAATTCCAACAACATTATTAGCTCAAGTTGATTCAAGTATTGGTGGAAAAACAGCGGTTAACACTCAAAACGCGAAAAACCTCGTTGGAACTTTTTCGCAACCAGAAGGTGTTTTGATTGATTCAGAAACACTTAAAACATTAGATGACCGTCGCTTACGTGAAGGTATCGCTGAAGTCGTTAAAGCCGGAGCGATTGCTGATTCGATTTTATGGGACTTACTTGAGACAATGGAAGACGAGCATGCCTTACTTGCACGCGCTGAAGAAGTGATTCCTCTCGCGCTACATGTTAAAAAAGTTGTTGTGGAAGAAGATGAGTTTGATCATGGGAGTCGCTTGCTACTCAATTTTGGTCATACAATTGGACATGGTATTGAAAATACGGCGGGTTATGGCGTGGTTAGCCATGGCGAAGCCGTTGCGATTGGGATGATGCTGATGTGTCGCCAAGCAGAACATTCAAAATTGAGTCCTAGTGGAATAACTGAAAAAATGGAAAAGATGCTCCAACGATTCCATTTACCGACAGATTATCCTGAGCTGGAGGCAAAAAAAGAGGCCATTTATCAAGCAATTACCCACGATAAAAAAGCTCGAGGCAAACAACTAAAAATTATTTTACTAGAACAGATTGGTGAAGCAAAAATCGTTTCAATTCCAATTGAAAACATTCGCGATTACATTCGTTCATAATAAAAGGGGGATTTACTTATGCGCTACATTACAGCAGGAGAATCACATGGTCCAGAATTAACAGCAATTATTGAAGGAATTCCAGCCGGGTTATCATTAACGGCTGAAGATATTAATACTGAGCTTTTTCGTCGTCAAACCGGGTATGGTCGCGGCGGAAGAATGCTCATCGAAAAAGATAAGGTTCGTATTACATCGGGAATCCGGCATGGTAAAACACTTGGTTCTCCAATTACTTTAAGCGTTGAAAACGATGACTGGAAAAACTGGCGTACGGTAATGAGTATCGAAGATGTCGAAGATAAAAAACGCAGTTTAAGACAAGTCGTACGTCCAAGACCTGGACACGCAGATTTAGTTGGGGGGATGAAATACCATCACCGAGATTTACGAAATGTACTAGAGCGTTCATCTGCACGTGAAACGACCATGCGAGTGGCGGTAGGAGCAGTTGCTAAAACCTTATTAAAGGCGCTAGATATTGATGTAGCTGGTCATGTGACGATGTTAGGTGGCATTAAAGCATCGATTCCAGAAGGACTAACGATTAAAGAGATTTACGAACGTGCAGAAGCATCAGAAGTTCGTGTCTTAGATCCTGAAGTTGAAGAAGAAATTAAAGCGTTAATTGATGCGACGAAGCGCAAAGGCGATACGATTGGCGGTGTCGTTGAAGTCTTAGTTGGAGGGGTTCCTGCTGGATTAGGTAGCTACGTTCAATGGGATAAAAAACTCGATGGTAAATTAGCGCAAGCGATGGTTAGTATTAATGCATTTAAAGGCGTTGAATTTGGTGTTGGTTTTGAAGCTGGTGTCCTACCAGGTTCAGAAGTGATGGATGAAATTTTATGGGATGAGCAAACAGGCTATACTAGACGTAGTAACAATCTTGGCGGCTTTGAAGGTGGCATGACCAATGGTGAAGCGATTGTGATTCGTGGTGTCATGAAACCTATTCCAACGTTATATAAACCATTACAAAGTGTTGATATTAATACTAAAGAAGTCTATAAAGCAAGTATCGAGCGTTCAGATAGCACGGCCGTCCCTGCCGCATGTGTCGTAGCACAAAGTGTGGTGGCAACAGTTATCGCCAATGAGATTTTAGAGAAATTCCCAAGTGATTCATTTGAAGAATTAGCACAAGCGATGGCAGATTATCGCGAATATTTAAAAAACTATTAATCATTAAGGAGGACCACATGCAAAAAAACGTATTAATCGTTGGCTTAGGACTAATTGGGTCCTCTTTAGCCAGCTGTATCAAAGCGGCACAGCCAGATTGTGTCTTGTACGGTTGGGATTATTTAGATGAGACAAAGGCTACCGCGCTGACTGAAGACATAGTTGATATTATTCTTCCAAGTTTTGACGAAAATGCCATTGTGGCCGATGTTATTATTTTAGCGGTACCTGTTAAAACCTCACTTAGCTACCTAGCGAAACTAGCAACGCTTGCTTTACGTAAAGGAGTACTTGTTACGGATACCGGTAGTACGAAAGAAGAGATTATGGCTTTTGCAAGTCAACAACCTTATTTATTTATTGGCGGACATCCGATGGCAGGTTCACACAAATCAGGAATTCAGGCGCGAGACGAACGTTTGTTTGAAGAGGCTTATTATATCTTGACGCCCAATCATCAAACAACGACTGAAAATGAAACGTGTTTAAAAGAATTATTAAAAGGCACAAAAGCGAAGTTTTTATCGATGTCAGCAACGGAACACGATCAAATTACGGGGATGCTTAGTCATTTCCCCCACATTGTCGCAGCGGCACTAGTTAATCAAGCTGATCAATTTAATTTGACTTATCCGCGTTCGAAACAATTAGCAGCGGGTGGTTTTCGTGACATTACCCGTATTGCTTCATCTGACCCACAAATGTGGACGGATATTTTATTAAGTAATCGAGAAGTCTTAATTGAATTCATTGATCAATGGCAACACCGTATGACGACTGTTCGTGACTGGTTAACACAAAGTAATAGTCCAGCAATTTTTAATTTTTTTGAACGGGCCCGAGATACACGCGAACGACTACCGATTCATCAAAAAGGGAGTATTCCTGCTTTTTATGACTTATTTATTGATATCCCAGACTCTCCAGGTATTATCGGTGAGGTGACTTCGTTGTTAGGTACGGCTAGTTTATCATTAGTCAACTTGCGCATTTTGGAAACACGAGAAGAAATTATCGGTGTCTTACAATTAAGTTTCAAAAATCAAAAAGACCAATATATCGGCCAACAGTTAATCACTGAGAAAACACCGTACCGTTGTTGGATTAAATAGGAGGTAACAAATGCAATTAATTTCAAAAAGTCCACTAAAAGGCGTGATTGAAGTTCCGGCAGATAAGTCGATTTCCCACCGTAGTATTATGTTTGGCGCTTTAGCTCACGGAACAACAACCATCAAAAACTTTTTGCGGGGGGAAGATTGCTTTAATACAATGCATGCTTTTCAGGCCCTAGGAGTTGAGATGCAAGATGATGGTGAAGTAATTACGATACAAGGGAAAGGAATTGAGGGACTAGAAGCTGCTAATCACGCTTTAGATGTAGGGAATTCTGGAACAACGATTCGCTTAATGATGGGGATGTTGAATACTTGTCCTTTTCAAACGATATTATACGGCGATGACTCATTAAGTTTAAGACCAATGAACCGCGTGATGTTACCATTACAAAAAATGGGTGCCAAAATTACTGGTAATCAAGAAACAGAATTTCCACCAATTACGATTGCTGGCTCTTCAAACTTACAATCAATGACCTACGAAATGCCAGTCGCTAGTGCTCAAGTCAAATCAGCTATATTATTTGCTGCACTACAAGCGCAAGGGACGACCACAATCATCGAAAAAGAAGCTTCTCGAAACCATACTGAAGAAATGATTCGTCAATTTGGTGGTGAGATTCACCAAAATGGTAAAGAAATCAAATTAACCGGACCACAAAAATTAACCGGACAAGCAATAACTGTTCCCGGAGATATCTCTTCGGCCGCCTTCTTTTTAGCAGCAGGTGCTGTTGTACCTGAAAGTCAAATTACTTTAACGAATGTCGGGATTAATCCAACGAGAACGGGTATTTTGAAAGTGTTAGAACAAATGGGTGCACAGGTCAGACTGGATAATATTGATGAAAAGAATCAAGCAGCCGATATTCAGATTGAAACATCTAAACTTAAAGGAATTGTGATCGGTGGCGATATTATTCCAACCTTAATTGATGAACTACCAGTCATTGCCTTATTAGCGACTCAAGCGGAAGGTACAACGATTATCAAAGATGCCGAAGAGTTAAAAGTTAAAGAAACCAACCGAATCGATGCGACTTGTGAGCAATTAAATAAATTAGGCGCCAATATCGAAGCAACAGCAGATGGTTTAATTATTCATGGCCCTACCGCACTCCATGGTGGTGCAGTTTCAAGCTTAGGAGATCATCGTATTGGGATGATGTTACAAGTGGCAGCATTATTGACGAAGGAAGTTGTCACATTAGAAAAACCAGAAGCAATTGCGATATCATATCCAAGATTTTTTGAAGATGTTGAGCACTTAACAGCTCGTTAAAGTTAACGAAAGGGATGACATAAATGCAACAAATTGTCTTAGTTGGTTTTATGGGAGCAGGTAAGACGACGATTGGTCACGAACTTGCAACCATTTTGCAACTTCCATTGATTGATACAGACCAATTGATTGAGGAACGCGTCAATCAAACCATTCCTGAAATCTTTGAGCAGTATGGGGAATCTTATTTCAGAGAATTAGAAGCTCAAGTTTTAGCCTCTTTAAATGACCAAGAAGGCATCATTTCAACTGGTGGTGGGATTGTTTTACAGGAAGCTACCCGCCAACAATTAAAAAACTTTCAACACGTTGTTTACTTAACCGTTCCCTTTAAAGAGTTGGTTACTCGGATTAAAAATGATTCACAAAATTTGCGCCCTTTATTTTTAAATCATACGCAACAAGATTTTCAGAAGATTTATGAAAGTAGAGCGTCCCTTTACGAAGCTGTTTCGACAATTGAAATTGAAAATACTGGAAAAATGGTTGAAACAATCGCAAATGAAATTATCGATAGAGTAGGTGTTTAAGTGAAAATTGGTTATTTAGGTCCTAAAAATTCATTTACTGATCAAGCAGCCCAAAGCTGTTTTGATATAGAAGATTTAATTGCCTATCAAACGATTGTTTCCTGTATTCAAGCTGTACATAGTAGCGCTGTTGATTGTGCAGTTATTCCTATTGAAAATTCTTTAGAAGGCTCTGTAAATGACAGTATTGATCGCTTGTTCCACTTAGGCGGATTAAAAGTTATTGGTGAAATTGTTTTACCGATTCATCAACAGTTACTGGTAGCACCAGGAACGAAAAAGATTACAAAAATTCTTTCGCATCCACAAGCGATTGCGCAGTCTCAACAGTTTTTGACCGATAAATATCCTGATTGTCTTCTAGAAGCCGTTTCATCGACAACTTATGCGGCCCAATATGTTGCCAATCATCCAGATGATGAATTAGCGGCCATCGCCTCAAAAAAAGCGGCTAAAGAATATGGTTTAACGATTTTTTCGGAAGACATTCAAGATAACGCTTTTAATCAAACTCGTTTTTGGATAATTGGACTGAGCAATCAAGTTGTCCCAACAAGCCTTCAAGGAGAAATGAAAACAACGTTATTTGTACAAATGCCAAATAATGTACCGGGGTCTTTACATCAAGCTTTAGCGGCCTTTGCTTGGCGTCATTTGGATTTATCAAAAATTGAATCACGTCCACTTAAGACAAGTTTAGGAGAGTATTTTTTTGTTTTTGATTTACTAATTAATCAAAATGAACAATTATTAGCAAACGCGATTGATGAGATACGGCTTTTAGGTGGTATTGTGACAGAGTTAGGAATCTATCCGGTAACGATCGTTAAGGAAAGCTGAGTGAATTTATGCTCGGCTTTTTTGTAGTATTGTCACGATTAAATGTGTGATGTTTTTAATAAATCTTAAAATTAGCAATGGAATGATTTATTTTATGAATGAGGTAAGGTATGCTATAGATAATTAATTTAGGATAGGTGGCGATGAAATGAGTCGGATGGAACGTTATAAGCATGTCCATGAGGAATTAGAACGTAAAGAAGCAAAGGCAAAGAAAAATCCCTATTCAAGAAAATCCTCCAAAATCGTTGAAGAAGAAAACTGGGAGGAGGAACCGATTTACTATTCAGAAGAAACAAACGAAATATACCAAGAGCCTCGTCCTCATTATGAGATACCGCGAGGAAAACAAACGATTCCCCCGAAAGTCAAACCAAAAAAAGAGAAGAAACGTAAGCGTCGTGGCGGCTGCTTAAGCCGAATATTATACCTAATCATTTTATTGCTATTATTTATTGGTGGATCATTTATTCTAGGTAAAATATCAGCTAAAGCGGTCGATTCGACTTCTTCAGAAGAAACATTTAACGGTTTCACCGCTAGTAATGGTGCAAATAATATTTTATTAATTGGGAATGATAGCCGAGAAGGGGAAACTGCTCGGGCTGACACTATTATGATTTTACAGATTGATGGTCCATCTAAAAAGCCGAAACTTATTTCCTTTATGCGCGATACGTATGTGACAATTCCAGGTTTCGGAGAAAATAAAATTAATGCCTCGTATGCGTTTGGTGGGGCAGAATTACTTAGACAAACATTATCACAAAACTTTGGAATTGAAACGAAATATTATGCAGTGGTTGATTTTCAAGATTTCTCAAAAATTATTGACACCTTGTTCCCAGGTGGGGTGGCAATCGACGCAGAAAAAGACATGAGTACCTATCTAGATGTTCCAATTACAAAGGGCCAACAGCAAATGGATGGGCATACGCTGTTACAATATGCTCGATTTCGAATGGATGAAGAAGGCGATTTCGGTCGTGTCCGTCGCCAACAGCAAGTGATGACGGCGATATTCTCTCAATTGAAAAATCCGTTGAATGCGATTAAATTACCTTATGCTGCTGGAAAAACATTAGGTTTTACTGCGACGAACTTGCCAACTAGTTTTTTGGTTCGAAATTCATTCAATATTTTAAAAGGCAGTTCAGGTATTGAACGTTTGACAATACCGGTTGAAAATTCTTGGGATTACGGACAATCTTATGAGGCTGGCAGTGTTTTGCTTGTCGATTATGACGTGAATCGCCAGGCAATTGAAAAGTTTTTTGGGAATTAATTGTAAAAGCATTCCATTATTAGGAAAATCTATGCTATATTATATAAGACGTTTGAAATTTTTTGAAGCGAGGATTAAAAATGAAATTAGCAATAGTTACAGATAGTACTGCTTTTTTACCAGAAGAAATAAAAAATCATCCGGATTTATATATTATTCCAATTCCTGTTATTTTGGATGGAAAATTATACAATGAAGGAATTGATATTGAATCAGATGAATATTATGAACTATTGAAAAATAGTAAAGAGTTTCCGACAACTTCACAACCTTCTCTAGGTGAAACTTTAGAGCTATATGAAAAATTAGGCAAACAAGGTTACGATACGATTATCAGTATCCATTTATCAAGTGGAATTTCAGGTTTTATTGAAAATTTATATGGGATAACCGATAGTATCAATGGTGTTAAAGTGATTCCATATGATTCGAAAATAACAAGTACACCTATGGGACATATGGTTATTGAGGCGTTAAGATTGGCCGAAGATGGTGCATCAGTGGAAACAATTATTCAAAAACTTGACTTCATTCGTGATAGTCTACATGTTTACTTCATTGTTGAAGACCTGAATAACTTAGCACGTGGTGGGCGACTGACCAATGGTGCAGCCTTAGTTGCTGGATTATTGAAAATTAAACCCGTTTTGAGATTTGAAGAAGGTAAAATCGTTTTATTCGAAAAAATTCGTTCAAGTAAAAAAGCTTTTGCCCGAATTGAAGATGTCATCGGACAACATATCGAAACAATGGAAGCACCACTTAAATTAACAATTATACATGGGAATAACTTAGCAGTTGCATTGCAAGAAAAAGCGAAAATCGAAGCAAAATATCCCGAGATCTCTATTGAAATTGCTCACTTTGGTCCAGTAGTAGGGACACACTTAGGTGAAAAAGCAGTAGGTTTTACCATTTCAAAAATATAATTTAAATTAATATAGTAATGAAAATTAACTAGTTTTTTGCAAGCTAGTTAATTTTTATTTTCTTTCTAAATGAATAAAAATACATTTTCATAGCGAATAGTTGAGAAACTTTACAAGACATAGAGAGCTAGTCTATAATTATACTAATCATTTACGAATGAAACAAATACTAGGAGGTCACAAAATGATTGAATTTAAAAATGTTGAAAAGTACTATGGAGACTTTCATGCATTGAAAAATATTAATTTAAAAATCACAGAAGGTGAAGTCGTAGTAGTTATTGGTCCTTCTGGTTCAGGTAAAAGTACAATGTTACGTTGTATCAATGCTTTAGAAATAATCAGTTCCGGAGAATTAATTACCAATGGAGTAAACATCCGTGATAAAAATGTTAATACTAACGACGTTCGAAAAAATTTAGGAATGGTGTTTCAACACTTTAACTTATACCCTCATCGGACTGTTTTAGATAATATTACACTCGCACCAATGAAAGTCTTAAAGAAAAGCAAAGCTGAGGCTGAGGAAAAAGCGGAAGAATTATTAGCTAAAGTAGGAATGCTTGATAAAAAAGATTCTTATCCTTCTCAGTTATCGGGGGGACAGCAACAGCGAATCGCGATTGCTCGAAGTTTAGCTATGGAACCCGATGTCATGCTTTTTGATGAGCCGACTTCTGCACTTGATCCTGAAATGGTTGGAGAAGTACTTGAGGTTATGAAAGGCCTAGCTCACACAGAAGGCATGACAATGGTGGTAGTCACCCACGAAATGGGTTTTGCGCGTGAAGTAGCAGATCGAGTGATTTTTATGGCTGATGGAGAGATTTTAGAAGATGATGACACAGAAGTATTCTTTGAAAATCCTAAAGATGAACGAGCGAAACAATTTTTAAGCAAAATTATTACACAATAACATAAGAGGAGGCGTTTTTTTGAAAACAAAACACAAAATATGGTTACTTAGTATCCTGTCTCTTAGTTTAGTTTTTTTAGGTAGCTGTGGATCAAAGTCAATCGCAGAACAAGATATCTTTGAACGAATCGAAGAAACACCTGAAATTATTTGGGGTGTAAAAAACGACACTCGTTTATTTGGCTTAATGAATATTGAAACACGTGAAGTAGAAGGCTTTGATATTGACATTGCCCGTGCCTTAACAAAAGAAATATTAGGTAGTGAAGGAAAAGCGTCTTTTTTAGAAGTTACTTCTAAAACACGTATCCCACTAATAAAAAACGGAAATATCGATGCCATTATTGCCACGATGACAATTAGCGAAGAGCGCTTGAAACAAGTTGACTTTTCGGATGTTTATTTTGAAGCAGGGCAATCTTTATTAGTAAAAAAAGGAAGTCCAATCAAAGGGATTGAAAGTTTAGATTCCAGTACGACTGTTTTAGCTGTTAAAGGATCAACATCAGCGTTGAATATTCGAGAATATGCACCTGAAGCTAAAGTCCTAGAGTTAGAGAACTACGCTGAGGCATTCACTGCACTTCAATCTGGGCAAGGAGACGCTATGACGACTGATAACGCCATTTTGTTGGGAATGGCTGAAGAAAATCCTGATTACACGTTAGCGGGGGATATTTTTACCGATGAACCTTACGGCATTGCAATTAATAAAGGCCAAAAAGCGTTTTTAGAAGTTGTCAATGATGCATTAAGAACGATTAAGGGAAATGGAACCTATGAGGAAATTTTTGATAAATGGTTCCCAGAAGTCAATCAATAAAGGAGGAGCTAACGAATGATAGAGTTATTTTTAAACAATCGCGACATTATTTTTTCAGGCTTAATGACAACTTTATTAGCCAGTATTATCGCCCTAGTAGGTAGCCTGATTATCGGAACAGTTATGGCTATTCTACAAGTTTCGCCCTTATTGATTCCTAAAAGAATAGCCACGGCTTACGTTGAATTTTTTAGAAACATTCCCTTATTGATTATTGTAATGTTTTTCTTCGTCGTTGCACCAATTTATGGGTTTAAATTTGATGGTTTTTCATCGGGGACGATAGGGTTAACTCTGTATACTTCAGCCTTTGTCGCGGATACGGTTCGAGCAGGGATTGAAGGTATTTCAAAAGGACAAATGGAAGCTGGCCGGGCGACTGGTTTAAGTTATGTTGAGACCATGTGGTATATTATTTTACCACAAGCATTTAAAATCGTAGTTGCTCCTTTAGGAAACCAATTTATAAACTTGGTTAAAAACTCATCGATTTTAGCAATGGTTACAGGAGTTGATTTGATGTATCAAGGGGATATTATCGCAAGTACAACTTTTAGTACCATTGAAACCTATACAATGATAGGTTTCATTTATTTATGTATTACATTGCCAATTTCTTATTTGATGAAATACATTGAGGAACGTTATAGCATAACAAACTAGAGGGGGAGTAAGATGGATTTCTTATCAGCATTTTCATGGATTAACATCCGGTTTTTATTAGATGGCTTACTCGTTACTTTGCAAGTTGCTGTCGTTTCAATTATTTTAAGTTTCATTATTGGTGGGATTCTAGGAACCTTACGTTTTATAAAGATTCCTGTAATATCGACAGTGGTAATGATTGTTGTTGATATTATACGTAACTTACCTTTATTATTGATTATCTTCTTTACCTATTTTGCCTTACCGCAAATTGGGATCCAGCTAAGTATTTTCTGGTCAGCAGTTGTTGCTATGACTATTTTTGAATCGGCAATGCTATCTGAGATTATTCGAGCAGGTCTGGTTGCAGTACCAAAAGGTCAAATGGAAGCGGGGCGTTCAACAGGCTTATCTTATCTGTCGACGTTGTATTATATTATTTTTCCGCAAAGTATCAAATTGATGTTACCGCCAATTGTAAGTCAGTTTATCTCATTAATTCGTGATACATCATTAGCCGTAGTGATTTCATTACCAGAATTGACTCATCATGCAAAAATCATTTACGCGCAAGAACCAACAGCAGTTTTACCAATGTTCGTTGCTATGGCTCTTTGTTACTTTGTTATTTGTTATTCGCTATCTGTCTTTTCAAAACGTTTAGAAAGAAGATGGGCCGTTTAATCATAAAAAGTACTTCCTTTAGCATTCATTTGTTAAAAGAAGTACTTTTTATTTTTTTTTGCTAAACCAAAGAAAAGAGTGTAGGGGGTATTATTAGATGAAATTAGATATGATTGGTATTGTTACATAAAAGATATCGATGGTAATTTTTTAAGCCTTTTTGCTAATTTATAAAAATAAAAATAGAAGAGAAGAGGCGGTTTAGCTGCTCTTTTCTTCTTTAATTTCTTCTTTTTTTATCTGTTCCAATAATTGAATTAATCTGTCCCGATTCCATAGTTCAATATCCAACTTTTCCGCAAGTTGTTTAGCCGAGTTCGTAAAGTTGCTATTCGTAATAACGAAGCCTTTATCAAGAGAATAAAACCCAATTCCTGCATGTACTTCCTGAACTGCTTTATTCCCAACGTTCTTTTTCCATCTTTTACATTGAAATCCATGTTTAATTCCATCTTTATGAGCAATGACATCAATTCCTTGATCGCCCACATTAGGGGTGACTTTAACATTTGAGTAACCTAATTTGTTTAGCAAGAATTTTGTATAGTCCTCAAACTGTTCACCAGACATCTCATCAATTTGCTCAATTTGAGCTCGAGAGAATTGCTTGACTCTACTAAGGGCTGAATAAAAGATAACGCTAACGGCCAAGATCACTAAGAGCACGGCGATATATATACCTGACACATTTTTAGTTACATAATAGTACATGAAACCTAAGAGAGAGCTTACAAATAACAACTTAACTAAATCATACATTTTAATCGCTCCAATTCAATTATTAGAATAATTTTTCTGCGTCACTTATTATTTTTTTCTTTTGTGCTGCAATTTTCTCTAAATCGAGAACACTTTTTTTAGCACGCATAATTTCAATGATTTCCATTTTCTAAAAAGAAGTCTTCGTTCTTTTATTATAGGGTGATAGATCAATTAATTCAACTAGAATAAAAGACTAGGTTAAGAAATTGATGTTATTATATTGCAGAGTTGTTTAGATTATTGATTTAGAAATAGGTTTAGATATTACAAACAGTAAGTTGTTACATACCAATTGAATTTAAGTTCAATTGGTATGATTAAATACGTAAGTAATTCAATTTTCTGTCAAAAACTTATAAAACCGCTCGAATCTACAATATTAGATAGAAAAACAGATAAAAAGAGAGGTGAAGATAGATAAATACCGAAATTGAAGCCTGCGATTGAATAATTATTTTAGTTAAAAATAAGAATTAACTTCATATAATGTATATTATGTAAACCAATAAATATAAAAATTAAATCCAATCTTCAGTATCTATTATTTTGTATTCTCCTCCCTCTTACAGGATAAAAACAAGGTATTCGACGTTTAATACTTCATTTATCATCTTTTTTCTATTTTAGATAGGTTCAAACACCAATAAAGGAATATTTGTAATATATTAACTGAAGTTTCAGCGACTTACAAATATTCCTTCGCGAAATTTTGTTAAACTAAAATATGTACTCAATGATTTGATCGATATTTTTCATATCAACTTCAGATAACTTCTCAATGAATTGAATATCTCTTGCTGTGAAATCCAATGATTTTAATTGCTGAACAACTACTTGTCCATTAATTTTATTTTCTTCAGGTAATGTAAATCGAATTTGACTTTTTTGAATGGTTGACGTTATAGGACAAATAACAGCGAACCATGTTGCACGATTAAACGCGTAGCGTGATACAACGACCCCAGGCCGTCTTTTTTGTATTTCTTTACCAGATGATGGATCGAAGTCAATCCAAACGACATCACCTTTTTCAGGGATATACAATTGTTCTTTCAAATTAAAGCACCTCTTTACCTACTACAGGCATATCCTTCCAAACATCTTCTTCATAGTATGCACCGCTTTCAGCATTTGCAAAAGGATCCTCAAGTTTTGGTATAAGCGTAATCGTATCATCTTTACCGTAGACCACAATGTATTCTTTATCAATCTCTTGTTTGATACCTTTTGTGGTTGGCAGTGTCACGACAATGGAATTTCCATTTTTTCTAGTCCTAGTTGTTAGCATCGTAATCACACTCCTATATATGTAGTATACCTAATATATTCGATATCGTCTATTACTTTACATAAATAAAAACGCTTCTGTGAGATTGCTCATTCACAGAAGCGTTCCATTATCCGATAATCACTGTTTCATCAGGATATTTAAATGTTTGTTTGTTGCTAACGCCACGTGAAACAAGTGAGAAGACAACTGTCATAATCCCCACTCTCCCGATAAACATTAGCATTAGAATAATTATTTTACCTAAAGCGGAGAGATCCGGTGTGAGTCCCATGGTTAAACCAACCGTACCTAACGCAGAAACAACTTCAAAAACAATGTATTCTAGTCCGAGTTCGTTAACGTTTGGAACGGTTTCGCTGATTGATAAAATCATTGTACTGACGATAACGAGTGATAACATTAAGAAAAATAAAACAAGAGCTCTAGAAACGGTTGATTCTTTAATCGTCCGTCCTTTATATTCCGCACGTTCCTTCCCTTTGAAGATGCTGACCATTTTAATGATTAAAATACCAAACGTTGTTGTTTTGAAACCACCAGCTGTTGAACCAGAAGTTCCCCCAATAAACATTAAAATAATCGTTAATAATAAACCAGCGTGCGTCATTGAGAAATAATCAACGGAATAAAAACCAGCTGTACGAGGTGTTACTGACATAAAGATTGTATTAAAGAAACGTTGAATGAAGTTTCCTTCTACTAAACTTTGGCCATTTTGTTCAGTCAGCATGAAGCCCAATGTTCCGAAAATCAATAAGCCTGCTGTTACAAGTAGAGCAATTTTACTATGGAGACTTAGGCGACGTGTTTTTTTATAATCTAAAATATCATACCAAACAATAAACCCTAATCCACCGGAGATAATTAAACCACTAATCACTGATAAAACCCATGGATTTTGTTGGAATGGTACTAAACTATCACCGAAAATATCAAAACCAGCATTACAAAAAGCAGAAATTGCGTGGAAAAAGCTATACCACATGCCTTTTTGTAGTCCAAAACGAGGAATGAAATCAAAAGCTAGTAGCAACATACCGACAAACTGAATTAACAAGGCATTCTTTATGATATAAACCATTAAATTCATTTCACCAGATTGACCTTCAAGATTTAACGATTGACGAAGGGCAATTCGCATTCCTAAACCAACTTTTTTACGAGTAATCAAATAAAAGATAATTGGTAGCGACATAAAACCTAATCCACCAATTTCGATTAGCGTAATGATCACAATTTGTCCAAATAAACTCCAATGAGCAGCTGTTGTAAGAGTTGTTAAACCCGTTACACAAGTAGCAGAAGTTGCCGTGAATAACGCGTCCAGGAAATTAGTAGCCTCCCCCGTTTTTGAAGAAATCGGTAAGGATAATAAGATCGCTCCTAATAAGATGATACTAGCAAAACCAAAAGTAATCACTTGAGGTGCGGTGAACTGAGATGTCGATTGTTTTTTAAGCATAGATTTAAGCATAGAGATAGCCTCGCTTTAGCAGATTATTTTTTCATGTTTTTGACTTTAATCATGCGTGTAACGCCTGCTCGCTCGTTTTCTTCTAATTTCATTTTGATAAAGTAAATTGTTTCTTCTAATTCAGGAATTGTCATATATTCTAACGCATTTACCCGACGTCGTGTTTTTTCAATCTCTTCTGACATCAGTTGACACGTTTTTTCAATTTCTGTAAGCTCCAACAATTTAGGTAAAAAATTAGTAAAGCGTTCGATTGATAAGTCCAAAGGCACGTTCGAGTTTAAAAAGCCATACTCTAATGGTGCATTTACATATTCTTCATTATAATCGAACTTCATCACTGGCACAACGACACTCATAATGTTTTTTTCAGTAACATCTAAAGAAACATTGGTCGACGGTAGAATAAAGAGTTCCTCAATAAAGTTTTCATTAATCGTTGCATTCGCTAAACGAAAAGCCTTCATTGCATGAGTCATCTCTTCCTCAACAACTTGTCGAAGTGTGTTGTTTTTACGAATCAACAAGATGAACTGACGCATCAATTCATCTTGCTTGTCTTTTAAAAGCTTATGACCGCGTTTAGCTGTACCTAATTGCTTTGATAAGCGGGCAAGTTCCATTCTTGTTGGATTAATATTTTTAATTGCCATTTTGCTCTACCCCTTTTCTGGCAGATATTCGTCAATCATTTCATCTTTAATACGTTTTAATTCTGTTCTTGGTAAGAGATCAAGTAATTTCCAACCTAAGTCGAGCGTTTCCGTAATTGTTCGATTTGTTTGGTAACCTTGATTGACGTATTGATCTTCAAAAAGTTCCGCAAATTGTGCGTAAATACGGTCGGTTTCAGATAAGGCAGACTCTCCCAGAACGACTGCCAACTCTTTTGCTTGTTTACCTTGAGCGTATGCAGCAAATAATTGGTTCATCGTTGCAGCGTGATCTTTACGAGTCTTCCCTTCACCTGTCCCTTTATCTTTCAGACGAGACAATGATGGTAGAACATCAATCGGTGGTTGAATCCCTTTTTTGTATAAATCACGTGTTAGGATAATTTGTCCTTCTGTGATATAACCAGTTAAATCGGGAATCGGATGCGTTTTATCTTCTTCCGGCATGGTTAAAATTGGAATTTGAGTAACCGATCCGTTTAGACCTTTAATACGACCAGCACGTTCATATAAAGTTGCTAAGTTTGTATATAAATAACCAGGGTAACCACGACGACCAGGAACTTCACGGCGAGCCGCTGAAATTTCACGGAGCGCTTCACAGTAGTTCGTCATATCAGTCATAATGACCAAAACGTGCATTCCTTTTTCATAAGCTAAATATTCTGCTGCTGTTAAAGCCATTTTTGGTGTCGCAATTCGTTCAATCGCAGGGTCGTTAGCTAAGTTCATGAAAACAACCGAACGGTCAATTGCTCCCGTTTGACGGAAGTCTTCCATGAAATATTCTGCTTCTTCAAAAGTGATACCGATACCCGCAAAAACTACCGCGAAGTTATCGTCTGTATTTAAAACAGCTGCTTGACGAGCAATTTGCGCCGCTAATTCTTTATGTGGTAGACCAGACGCCGAAAAAACGGGTAATTTTTGTCCACGAACAAGTGTGTTTAAATGGTCAATGGATGAAATACCGGTTTGAATAAATTCATCGGGATAGTCACGGGAAATTGGGTTGATTACTTCCCCATTAATGTCCATCATTTTTTCTGGTAGAATATCAGCACCACCATCACGCGGACGACCAAGACCATCGAAGACACGACCAACCATGTCTTCAGAAACCCCCAATTGTAAAGGATGACCTAAGAAGCGAACAGCGGATTCACGTAAATTGATGCCAGCTGTTCCTTCGAAGATTTGGACAAGTGCTTTATCTTCTTCTACTTCTAATACTTGCCCTTGTCGTATCTCTCCATTTTGAAGGCGAACTTCGATTAACTCTTCGTATTTGACACCAGCAACATGATCGACAGCCATTAAGGGACCGACGACTTCACCGATTGTTTTATATTCTTTAATCAAGTTACATTCCTCCTTTTTGTAAAATATCTTTCATCGTTACTTGAATTTCTTTTTCTAAATTGATGATTTGCTCAATTTTTTCTTCTTCAACATATTTCATACGTGCAATACGATCACGTAAAACAACTGTTCCGCGCATTACTTCTGGTAAACTCGCACCAAGTTCAATTGTATTTTGTCCTTCTTCATGGAAAAGAACGATTGTTTTTAACATATGGAATTGTTTTTCACGAGAAGTAAACGTATCAACGTCATCAAAAGCGTTTTGTTGTAAGTAGTCTTCACGAATTTGTTTGGCTGTTTCTAGTGTCAATTGATCTTTAGCTGATAAAGAATCAATCCCTACTAAACGAACAATTTCATTTAATTCGGATTCTTTTTGTAAAATGCGCATTGCTTCTATTACTAAACCAGACCAATCAACTTGTAATTGTTGATCTAAGTATTCGCCAACTTCTAATAAGTACAATGAATAACTCTTCAACCAATCAATTGATGGGAAATGACGTTGTTGCGCTAAAATTGAATCTAATCCCCAGAAAACTTTAACAACACGTAATGTATTTTGTGTTACCGGTTCAGAGATATCCCCACCAGAAGGTGAAACGGCACTAATTGCTGTAATACTTCCTTCACGACGTTCTTTACCTAACGTGATTACACGTCCAGCACGTTCATAGTATTCAGCTAAACGACTTCCTAGATATGCAGGATAACCTTCGTCACCTGGCATTTCTTCTAAACGACCCGACATTTCACGTAAAGCTTCCGCCCAACGTGAAGTTGAGTCGGCCATGATTGCTACTGAGTAACCCATATCACGGAAATATTCAGCAATGGTAATTCCGGTATAAATTGAAGCTTCACGAGCTGCAACCGGCATATTTGATGTATTTGCAATTAAAACGGTACGTTCCATTAATGATTCACCTGTATTAGGGTCAATTAACTCAGGGAACTCGTTCATTACATCAGTCATTTCATTCCCGCGCTCACCACAACCAACATAAACAACTAGATCAACGTCTGACCATTTAGCGATTTGGTGTTGTACAACGGTTTTACCGGCACCGAAAGGACCAGGGACTGCTGCTGCTCCACCTTTGGTTACTGGGAAAAAGGTATCAATGACACGTTGTCCTGTAATCATTGGAATATCAGGATTGCTTTTTTCTTTAACTGGACGTGCACGACGGACTGGCCATCTTTGTAACATCGTGATGTTTTTATCTTCTTTGTCCGTTTCAATCACTGCAACCACTTCATCAATTGTAAATGCACCTTGATGAATGGCTTTAACTGTTCCTTTAACACCGATTGGAACCATAATTTTATGATTGATCACTTTAGTTTCTTGAACTGTTCCTAAAATATCACCTGTTTCGACTTCATCGCCAATATTAACAATGGCTTTAAAATCCCATTTTTTATCGTGATCAAGTGCAGGTAATTGGACACCGCGACCTAAAAAATGCGTTTGTGTTTGTTGAGCTAAAACATCTAATGGGCGTTGAATCCCATCAAACATTTGAGCAATAATTCCTGGTGCTAATTCAACAGAGAGCGCCTCTCCAGTTGAACGGACCGGTTCACCGGGTCCAATACCAGATGTTTCTTCGTATACTTGGATGGATGCTACAGTACCGCGCATCTCAATAATTTCTCCAATCACGCCCATGTCTCCAACATAACAAATATCTTGGATACTTGCGTGACCCATATTTTCAGCCATTACTAATGGTCCTGAAACTTTTACAATTGTTCCGATATCCACCTGTTTCACTCCTCTATAAAATGTTCTGGCCGACTGCCTTCTCAACATTTTTCTGTACTTCAGCTAGTCCAATTCCTTGAGAACCGTCGTGGTCGGGAATGAGAACAATAGCCGGTGTTACTAAACTTTTAACCGATTCAATTTTTTCGGGAATCTGTTTAGCGCACGTCTCTGTAATATATATAACGCCGTAGTTTTCAGCAATCATATGATCCATGCTTTCAGTAATCTCTAATTCATTGATACCATAATAAACGCTAAAACCAAATAGCTTAAAAGGCATAATGGATTCTTTATCACCGATAACTCCAATTTTATAAGTCATAAAGTGAACGCATCCTTTCCTTAATTGCTTCTATTGTAAATCCACTGCGTTTACCGACAATGATTAAACGTAAGTTCATCGCTTCAATATCTTTTGCATTCAAATAGGCCAATAGAGGTAAAGGACCGAAAGCTTGCGTTTGAGCACCTTGTAATTTACTCGTCAAAAGATTATCAATCAATACATCAAGTTTTAAAAAATCGATTTTGTCTTTTGATAAGGCTGGCTCAAGTAAGTCAGCATAACTACTCTCTGAAATAAATTGAATAAAATCAGCTACTGTCCGATTGGAGAAGTCTAATAAAACTTCTTTATCAATGCTACCTTCTTCTGAGACAATGGCTGACATAAAACCTTTCGTCCGATTTTGCATCAAACATCTTGCTACCGTAATAATATTTTTCAAATCAATTGAAGCAATAACATTTTCTAGAATGTAAATGTCCTTCAATGATTCTGCAATTTTACGTTGCTCACTTAAAAAGAAACGATCATAGATCACGTCAATTCCTTGTAAGATACGTGATTCTTCAAAGTATTCACGCACCTCTTGAATACTACGTACGATTGATTTTGGTAAAGTGCTTGACTCACCTGTTTCAATCGCTGCCTTTAATTCATCAATCGTATAAAAGCCATCTGGAATAAATAAATAGTCATAATTCTCATTCATTTTATCAGCTTTCGTTAATACTTTTAAATTATGCGTTGTATAGCGCATCGTATATAACCAAATCAAATCAGGATTTGGAACGATGGGAATCAGTTCTTTGTATGTTGCAACAATCTCCTGGTTTAAAGATTGTTCGAAATGATGTTCAAAATCTTCAACCATATATTGACCATAAATGGTTTGTTTTAAAATCTCAGCTACTTTATCAAAAGACGGTGCTTGAATAAGCTGATCAAAAGTTTCTTTTGATAACAGTTCGTTTTCTCTGATTCGGATAATCGGATTGACTGTATGATAACTATTATTCATGACACTCCTCCTTATGAAAATAACGACTCCATAACAGCTCGGCCTTTTTGTTTTCGTTCTTCTAATAATAAGTCACGGTATAAAAAGTTGTATTGGACACCTTCATGCTCAATTAAAAATCCGTAGTCTGCTTGTGTTTGCGTAGCACCGAGCGTAATAGTCATTGCTAATTCTTGACTAACTGCTTCTAACCAAGTTTGAGCGAAAATGCTCGGATTCATCTTACCCGCTGGCAGAATCGTTACTTCTTTTAGTTCTAATTTTGTTAAAATACCTTTTACGAAAGTTTGAGTTTCCTCAACTGTCCAAGCAACCATTTGTTGGTGCACTTCATCAAATAAACGTTCTAAGTAGGATTGTCTTTTCTTTAAAGCGTTTTGGCGTGCCTCTACTGTTAAACGGTTGCTACGCTGTTGATGAGCTTTTTGAACTTGTTCGGTTTGTTTAGCAAGTTGTGCTTCATGTTCTTTGACTAGCTTCCGTTGTTCAACAATGAAATTAGTATCAATTTCAGCGAAACGACTTTCTTTTAACTCATTTCGCTCATTTGCGCCTTGCTCATTAATTTTTTCAATAATTAAATCGATGGCATCCATATGTGATCCTCCTTGATGGTTCGTTATTAAATACTACCTAAAAGTAAGAATGAGATAACGAAACCTAAGATTGCGTACATTTCTACCATTACCGCATACATAACCCCTTTAAAGAAGTGTTCCGGTTTTTTAGCTAAAATTTGGATACCTGCTGCTGCAACTTTCCCTTGTGGAATGGCTGAAGTCAGACCAGTAAAGGCTACCGGCAAAGAAGCACCTAGGTATGATAAACCAGTAATAATACTCATATCAGGTGATAAACTTGTAAAAATCATCGCTGCAATCGCAAATCCGTATAGACCTTGTGTTGCTGGTAATAATTGTAAGATTAATGATTGACCGAATTTCTCTGGTTGGTTTGTCATTAAAGCTGCCGCTGCTTCGCCGGCTTTACCTACACCTATTGCTGAACCGATACCAGCAAAGATTGTTGCTGTCCCCATTCCTAAGATGGCAAATAAAATTCCTGCGTTGTTTTCTAAAATAAATTTAATCATGTGTATTCTCCTCCAATTTTTCTTCTATGTTGACATATTTTTCGGTTGGCTTGAACGAATCAAATGGTCGTCCGCCACCTTCATAAAATTTCCCAAAAAACTCGACATATTGTAAACGAGCCGCGTGTACATAAGCACCTAACATCGATAAGAAGATGTTTAAGGAGTGCAATGCAATCAATAAAACAATTCCGATACTATAGCGAGCGACAGGTGGCATCGTACCAACAAGCATATTAAAGGCCATAGCGATACTACCACCAGAGATTCCCAATGCCATCAAGCGACTGTAACTTACAAAGTCACCAATATAGCCAGTGATTCCATATAATTCATATAAACCACTGAAAAAGCCACCGACTTTTGATTTGCTTTGAATCATTGGAACTAATAAAACTAGAAAAGCACAAAACAGTGCTAAGTATGTTCCTATTGATGTTAATAACGCTGAATCAAAGACCAAGCTACCGGCTGCAGCAATAAAGATTCCTGTCAAAATTCCTTGCCAAGAAAATCCTTGACTGATCGCACTTAGATAATCTTTTTTCTTGATATTTTCTTTGGCCGCTAGGAAAAGACCTGTATAAATTTGAATCCCACCAAAAATGACGGATAAAGCAAAGATTGTCATAAAGTCTTCCGTCGGTGCTAAAAGTTGAAACGGCATTTCAACTCCGAAAAGACTACCATAAATCCCACCCCAAACCATAATTGAAATGGATAGAATTTGGAACAGCTCAACGAATTTTTTCATACCTTTTGGTAAAACAAGGAATTTTAAGGCCAAAGTTGTAAAAAGAAAAGTTAAAAATCCATAGCCCAAATCGGCGACCATCATTCCAAAAAAGACTAGATAAAACGGCGCCATCCAAGGTGTTGGATCAATTTCTTCATATTTAGGAACTGAGTACATTCCAGTTAATATTTCAAACGGTGCTACAAAACGATTATTTTTCATTTTCGTAGGGACTTGATTCGTTGCAATTTGTGTTTTTGTCGGCTCTTCAAAAGAGAAGAATAACGCATTGTCAAATTGTTTTTGTAAAAAAGTAACAATTTTCTTTTGATCATCTTGATTTACCCATGCACGAATAACGACTAAGTGTTTCGCTAATACGAGTTTTTCCTTGGCCTGTTCACGTGTTAGGCGAGCTAAGATAATTTCTTCATTAAATTGTAGAATCGACACTTGGTCTTTTAAGTAGCCAATTTCAATGGTCAATTTTTTAGTTGTTTCAACACATTTCCTTAAAGCTTTTTTCGATTTTACTAAAAGTTCTGTTGTTGTTTCTTCATAAGGTAATTGCTCAAATGAAACACCTAAAGCAATTAATGCATTTTGAACCATTGAAGTTTTTTCTTTTAAAACAGCATAACTAAATTTAACTTCTTTTTCGCTATTGTGGTTGACTTCAAAATAGATGTCTTTTTCATTTGTTAGATAGGCACGAACAGTCTCCCAAGCATTCGCCTCAACTTTCGCTAACTGAATGGCAATTGAATCAAGTGTATAGTCTGGTGCTACATCAAATTGATACCACTGTGTTGCCCATTCTTCTACCTGTTGCCAATACTGTTCTTCCTGCTCATTTTTTTGCCATTCTTGTTTGAGTCGTTGAATTTGTTTTAACAAACTAATTAAAGCTTCTTCATTGAATCCAGCCTCTAACCCTTGAAGTGAATAATTTTTACGGGGTAACTCTTTAATTTTTTTTGTAGATGAACCGTGATTTCGAATAAAAGTGATGCCTTGATCAATTTGTGTCAGCCATTGAGTGTACTCGCTAATCGTCGCTTGATCGATTTCTTCTATTTCTGGAAAGTAGGTTGCTAACCATTGCTCATTTTCATCAGATTGAAAAATATCCTCGATTTCAATGTTTTGAATACTCTGTAAGCTTTGTAAAATTGCATCATGCTGATTTCTTTCCGCAAGGAGCGTCATTTTTGTTAGGCGACTAACAGCCATAATCTCCCCTCATTTCTTTAATGATTTGTTGGACCATTTCATTTTTTTGACGCGCATAAATTTCTTCATTTTTTGCATCAATCAACTGCGCCTCAACTTGTAATTGACTCGCAAGTGTTTCTTCTTGCTGCATTAAGCCAGATTCTAACTCGTAAAGTGCGTCCTTTCTTAATTGCTTGTTCTTGTTCTGTTGCTCTTGTAATTCATTTTGCTTCTCTCTTTGGTATTGATCGATATCTTCTAATAATTGCTTATGTGCTTGTTCGTTTTTTTCTTCAGCTAAGCGGATACGTTCAAGTGCTTCTTTCATCTGATGTCCCCTCCTTTCAAAAGTAAAAAGAGCATACTTCAATCAGAAGTATGCTCTAAAAGTTCAATAGCTACTCCAAATAAATTCTTCTCACCCCTTGAAGAATACGATCCTTGAAGCAAATAGCTCAACCATTTTTTTATTCGATTTTATATCACCTAATTAATATATCAAAAAATGAATCCACAAGTCAAATCGATTTGTGGATTTACCATAAAAGAAGGATGACTTTTTTATGAATTTACTTAAATGATTGATGGGTGTTGTCATAAGTGTACCACTTTCATTCAAAAATTGGAAAAAATAAACAATACAAGACAGAGCACATCTAATAGGGGCGCTCTGTCTTACATGCTTATTTTTTATGGGTATTCTTCTGAATTCAAAACATTTCATTTTCCATCGCTTGTCGACGAGAATGTTTACTTTTGATTAGTTCACTTACCACAAAACCAATCAAAAAGATCAACCAGCTATATAACCAGGCACTAAACATAAAGGAAAAAGCAAAGTAAATAATCACGACACTTACCCAAAATAGATCTTCATTGAAAGTTACAGATCCTTTTTTTATCATACGGCGTCGACGCTTTTCTTTTTTTGTATACATGTTAATAATTCGTTTGAACCCATTTTGGATTAAGGACACATAGCAAACCAGAAAACTACCTGCGCCAAATAATAGGAAGAAAAAGAAGATTCCCAATGTTGAAATAAACCAACTGGACAAAATAAATAAGATTGGTAACGAAAATAAGAAAGCCAGGAAGCCTAAAGTAAGGCCAACATGATAACTTTTACGATAGCGTTCCATTTGTAACTCGGTAAAAGTGAAGACTTCTTCTGAGATACTGTAATCTTTCAATTGTCTTATTTGCTTACGATAGTCTAAAAGATGAATGGCAAAAATTAAAAAACCAGTCCCCCATAAAAAGAAAATAAATAAGAGTGTTAAGGTCGTTAAAATCCCACCATAACCATATTCTAAAAATGGTAAGCAAGCAAAGCCAAAGACAATAATACTTAAGCCAATTCCCATTGAAGTGATATGGCTTCTAAGTTCGCTCCAATGCTCTGTTACTTCATCTAATGATAAAAAACCAGCTGCTTGTTCGATTGGCTCTTCTGCGTCTAATTGGACTTTATCAAGTTCAAGTTCCATCAAAATATCATCAATTGAACCAAATTCACTAATAACAATCCCGATGGCTTCTTTTTCTGAAACGCCTTCTGCAATTAAGCCTTCAAAATGATCTTCGGCGGTATTTAACAAATCTTCTTTTACTTTTAATGTTTCTGCTGTTACTGGCACTTGAAGAAATAAAACTTCAATATAATCTTTAATTATTTTCATTTTTTACACTCTCCTCTAAAAAATAATCGACGACTTTTTTCGTCTGCTCCCATTCCTGCTTTTTCGTTTCTAAATAAGATTTACCTAACGGACTAATCGAATAATAGGTTCGTTTTTTCCCATGTGTTTGATTACCGGGATAAGAGGTTAAGTAACCTTGTTTTTCTAAACGAGTAAAAGTGGAATATAGCGTTGTTTCTTTAATAATGTAACCTTCTTGTGTGCCCTCACGGATTTTTTTGGATATTTCATAACCATAAGAGTCGCCATTCATTAATAAAGAAAGAATAATGGTATCGTTATAACCACGAATACTATCGCTAGATATCATTTTTAACCCTCTTTCTAATAATTACTCCATCTGTCAAAGTAATTATACCTAAAGTACTCCATCAGGTAAAGTAAAAAAACAAAAGAAAATAACCTTTAGATGCAGTAATTGCTCTAAAGATTATTTTCTTTTGCTTACTTCAACGCTTGATTGACGTCATCAAGCATGATTTTTAGCGACTCTAATCCTGAACCGGCTAAATACCAAACTTCTGAATTTAAAACAATCACTTTACCATTTTTGCCAGCATTCGTATCTTTAACTAAATCATTGTCGGCTAAAGAAGTTTCTGTTTGATCCCCACCAACGGCTTTCGTGCGGTCAACGACGAAAATCACATCCGGATTTTTTTGTAAAATATATTCATAAGAAATATTTTGGCCATGCGTTGATGCTTCGATTGCTTCATCGGCTTGTTTAAAACCAAAAGTATCATGAACAATTGAGAATCTTGAACCATTACCGTAAGCTGACAATTCGCCTTCGTTCATTAACACAACTAGAGCACGCTTATCATTTGCTTCAGCTTTTTCTTTTGTAGCTGAAATTTGTGTCGCTAATTCATCTAAGGCTGTTTGGGCTTGGGCTTCTTTACCAAAAATTTGACCAATCGCTAATGCGTTGTGTTGAATCGAATTCCACGTGTCTGTACTATCAACTTCAAAGAAAATCGTTGGAGCAATTTTTTCTAAATCAGGTAAGAAATCACGTTGGCGTCCGGAAATAATAATTAAGTCTGGTTGCATTTGGTTAATTTTTTCAAGATCAGGCTCTTTAATCCCACCGGCTGATTCGATTGATTTAAAATCAGATAAAAAGCTTGGTAAATTGCTTGTTGGTGCACCGACTACAACATCGCCTAAGCCAAGCGTATTTATCGTATCTAACGCGCTATTATCAAAAACAACCACTTTTTTTGGTTGATAAGGTACAGTAATTTCTCCGTTAGCATCGGTAATGGTTATATCCTTTTGCACGACTTCCGAAGAATGATTACCCTCGCTACCGTCCGTACTTTCAGTACCAGTGTTCCCACATGCGGCTAAACCTAACGTAAAAATAATTAAACTACTTAAAATGACTTTTTTCATCAATTTCCCTCCTAATTTTTAGTGAAAATACATACAAAAGCGTTTGCCTTCCACTTCGCAAACTTTAACGTTCATTCCAAATAAACGATTTAAAACTTCTGGTTGAATCACAATATCGGTCTCACCTTGAGAGAAAATTTTCCCGTCTTTCATGGCGACGATATAATCAGCAAAACCTGCTGCGAAATTAATATCATGTAAAACAATGACAATGGTTTTCTTATGCTCTTTTACTAGTTTTTTTAGTAAGTGCATCATTTGATTGGCATGATTTAAATCTAAATTGTTCAATGGTTCATCTAATAAAATATAATCCGTGTCTTGAGCTAAAATCATTGCGATATAGACACGTTGTAGTTGTCCGCCGGATAGTTCATGTATCGAAGAATCCTTAAATGTGACTAATTCCATTTGTTCTAAAGCTGTTTGGACAATCTCATGATCTTCAGCGGTTAATTTCCCGCGGTTATATGGGAAACGACCAAAAGAAACAAGATCATAAACAGAAATATTTAATTGCACACCATTACTTTGTTTTAAAATGGCTAATTTCTTGGCCAAGTCTTTTGATTTCCAATTACGGATTTCTTCATGATCTAAATAAATATCACCCGATGATTGGGCTTGTAAGCGACTAATCAGCGATAAGAATGTGCTCTTTCCTGCGCCATTTGGACCAATAAAAGCAATTAACTGCTCTTTTGGTAATTCAATATCAATTGCCTCTAAAATGGCTTTTTCCTCATATTTTTTCGAGATATTTTCTGCTTTGATCATGCTTTTTTCCTTTCTGCAATAATCTTTCCTACAAAGAAGATGCCTCCAATAAACTGGATAACCACACTAATTGTTGTATTCCATTTAAAAACTTGTTCGACTAAAAACTGTCCACAAATTAATAAGGTCACTCCTATTAAAAAGCTACCGAGGAACAATTGATGGTGGCGATACGTATTAAAAATACGATAGCTAATCGTGGCTACGATAAAACCTAAGAAAATTGTAGGCCCGACTAGAGCAGTTGCGACACCTGTTAATAAAACAATCGCAATCAGTGCCTTCTTTTGAAATTGATGTAGGGAAACTCCTAGATTAATCGCTGGGTCATTTCCTAATAATAAAATATTTAGTTCTGGTGCAACATACCACAAATAGCCAACTGCTAATAAAATAATCAACGTCGCAATAATTAAATGATAACTATTGACGTTACTAAAACTAGCAAAGAGCTTGCCTTGTAACAAATCATATTCATTTGGATCCATTAAAACTTGTAAAAAGGTACTTAAACTCGAAAACATTGTTCCTGAAACCATTCCAACCATCAGTAATAAGAATAAGTTTCCGGTAGCTTTTTCCATAAAGTACAGTAGAAAAATGACACTAAAAATAGTCATTAATAAAATATTGGCTAAAAACATCCAAATTGATTCTTGAGCCAGCATTTGAACCCCACCGACAAAGAAGAAAAGCAGTGTTTGAATTAAAATATAGAAATTATCTAAGCCTAAAATTCCAGGTGTCAAAAATTGATTACGCGTCAACGTTTGAAACGAAATCGTACTGACGGAAGTGGCTAAGGCAACTAATATAAAAGCTAGAACCTTTTTTCCACGTATGGCAAAAGAAAAACTCCAATTTCCGTACGTTTGATACGTTAAGTAAAGTCCGATAAAAAAAATACAAAGAACAACTAAACTAAGGATTTTAACGCGATAGGATGTTTGTCTCATCGAATCTTCCTCCTTGTTAGTAATAGTAAAAATAAGGCTCCACCGATCACGCCGACAACGACGCTGACAGGAATTTCATATGGTGCGATGATTACACGGGCTAAAATATCACAGATAATTAAGAAAATACTTCCTAGGATAGCCGTCAATCCCATCGTATTCTTTAAATGATCTCCAAAGAATAATGAGACTAAGTTTGGTACAACTACTCCTAAAAACGGAATATTACCGACCATAATTAAAACGGAGCTACTACCTAGTGCTACCAGGGCAAAGACAATCCATTGAAGACGTTGATGGTTCAGACCAAGATTTGTTGCTAATTCCGAACCAAGTCCGGCAATTGTAATCTGATAACCCAAAAAATATAAAATAATAAAAACAGGAATGGTTAAATAGATTAACTCATATTCGCCTTGCATCACTGTCGCAAAATTTCCTTGTAACCAAGAAGAAACATTTTGAACTAATTGAAATTGATACGCAAAAAAAGTGGCGATTGCACCAATAATATTTCCAAACATCACGCCTGTTAGCGGCAAAATCATTGGGTCTCCTTTAGGCAAAATCTTACTTAAGTTTAAAAACAAAAGGACACCTATATATGAAAAGATGAACGCCGCCGTCGAACGGCCTAAAATCGAACTATTTGGAAAGAACAACATAACCAACAAAATACCAAATTGGGCGCTATCCATCATACCAATTGTACCTGCAGACACAAATTTATTTTGCATTAAATGTTGCATAATCTTGCCGCTGACACTAATCATTCCCCCAGCTAAAATTAAACTAACGGTACGCGGAATTCTGGTTTTCAGAAATAACATCTGTTGAACTTTATCTCCCGTAAGTAGTCCAGCAAGAGATACACTATGGACACCGACAAACAATGAAATTATCGTCAATACAAATAACAAAAGGACAAGATAGCTTCTTTTCATATGAGACTCCTTCCTCCCTCTATTGAGAATGATTCTCATTCTCTCGAACAGTGTATGTTATTTTCTGAAAAATATCAATCACTTTTATTAAAAAATGAAAAGAAAATCAATAAAAACAGCAAAAAAGAGCAAAATCTTTGACATTTTGCTCTTTTGTTTATTTATTTAGTTTTAAAATACCCTCTAAAGCCAAATCATTAAAGAAATGAAGTGGATTTGAGAACTTGGGATTAAAGTAAAAATCCATCGTTAAAATTTGATCGAGTGTCGTATGCTTTGTGACTAAAGCTGATAACGTGTTAATTAATTCAAGCGTCGATTCATGATTTGCTAGTAACTGAGCACCGAGCAACTCTTTCGTGTTTCGTTCAAAAACAAATTTTAAAGTAATTTCAAAATAGGGATCCGATTGGATAAGGGATGACTGTCGATAGGTCTTGGATACGCTAAGAACATCAAAACCAAAGTACGGTGCCTCACTCTCATTAATCCCTGTACTACCTAAGTAATGTGAAAACAATTGGCTAACGACGGTCCGTTGAACGGTTGGAAAAGGAATTTTGACATCTAATAAAATATTCGTAGCAGCGATAATACCGGTACGATAGGCATTTGTTACGAGCGGGATATAACTAGAAGTATTTGTTTGGCTGAAACAAACCGAGACTAAATCCCCCACAGCATAAATCGCCGGGTCAGAAGTTTGCATGTATTCATTCGTCTTAATCGTACCATCGTGATTTAAGTCAATTAAATCCGCAATTAACTCAATATTTGGTCGTGGATTAATCGCATAGATTAACGCATCACCGGTAATGACCGTATCACGATTAATCACAACTTGTTTGAATTTTCGATTAGCATCAACTTCAATTTTTTGAACGTTACTATTTAAATACAGTTCAACATTTTCTGGTAATTCCTTTAATAAAATCGAAGTAATCTCATCATCAAAGTAACGAAAGAGACTGCGGTTCATACGATCAAGTAAAATCACTTGCTTATTTAAGCGACTTAGAGATTCGGCTAATTCAAAACCAATTAATCCAGCACCAATAATCACGACTTTCTGACAATTTTCTAACGTTTCAGCTGCCGCCTTAGCCTGGGGAAGACTTTTATAATTGGTAATCTTGGACTGTGCTTCCTCTGAAAAACTTGTCTGATATTGGCTAGATCCCATTGCTAGAACTAAATAGTCATAGCTAAGAACGTCTTTAATGACAACTGCTTCATCTTTCATCACGATTTCAATTTGTTTTTTATCAGGCACGACTTTGGTCACTCTGGTATTAATCATCACGTTAATTCCCATCGTGAGTAGTTCACTAGGACTCGTTGTCCGGCAGTCTTCCAAATGCTCGACATATTTTTCTAAATATAAATTTAAACTACTTCCGATATAGCCAACCACACTCGATTGTTCAATAATAATCACTTCCACGGAAGGATTAATTTTTTTTAAATGGCTTGCAGTTGCAATTCCCCCATGGGAGCCGCCTATTATCAATACTCTCACAGTCATTCTCCTTCAATTGCCTTATTCTTGATTAATAACTCTTTCACTCGTCTAATTTCATGCGGTGTATAGCGCTCGGTAATAATCATCGATGTTTCCCAAGTATATAGTTTAACATCGACGAATTCATTAACCAATAATAGATGATAATAGACCCCTTCAATCGCCTCTTCTACATGGATGTTATCATACGTTTGTAGACTTTTTTTCAAATGACTTAAATAGTATTCTGATTCCAGATTTGCTTCCATCACAATTCCGATTCTTTGTTGTTTTTTTTCTTGTTTATGAAACATATCATAAATCAAGCCGTAGTGAAAGTCGAGAATCTTCCACTGTGTGTTTGTCAGATGACGAGCAAGACGCTTTTCAACAATCGACATACATTTATCTAATCTCTCAGGTGAAATGTCCGATAAGGCGTAATGTCGAGACAACGTCATTTCCTCTTCAAAACTTCCGCGATAAAAAGTGGCCGTACAATGTAAGATAAAGAGAAATTCTTCTCCTTTATCTGTCATACGGTTCTCACCTAAAATTTGTTGCTGTACGAGTTGGCTTGATTCATAAATATTTTTAATTAAACTCGATTCTTTTGCTTGAGGAACATAAATCCCTTCTGAAAGCAAAAATAAATAAAGATAAATGGTTTCATCTTCAAAGGATTGATACGCAAAGCGGCTTAAAAAACGCGCTAAAATGTTTTTCAATTTTTGAAACATCAAATCTTCTTCTAATAGCTGTAAAAAATCCGTTGGGAACTCTTGGACTTGGTCTTCGTGATAATCAAAGCGATGCTCCATAATATTAAACCAAACAACTAACTTCCAAAATTCCCTAGATGTAAATTTACGTTCAAAAAGCGCTTCAATAATTTGAATCAAATGTTGGCTATTCTTTTTATCAAAATTTTGTTGAATATATTGATAAGAATGACTATGCCAAAAAAAATGAAAAAAGAAATAGCGAATTTGTTTTTCGGAACCAATAATGTTTTTATTTTTTATTTGTACATCAAATTCGGCTAAAAGTTGATTAATCGCTTTAAAACGACGAAAAATGGAAGATTCACTGACTTGTAAATCCATTATCATTTTCGTAATCGAAATATTTTTTTGATAAAATACTGATAAAAAAAGCTGATAATCTAATGATTTCTGTAAATAGTTGGTCAAAAAATCTTTCACTGAAAAATGATTCGGTAACTTTAGCTCATAAAAATCATTTTGATCACGCACGAGTTTTGCCTGTTGATCATATGACGTTAATTCAACTTGTAAACTTAACAATTCTTTTTGTAGCGTAGGTAAAGAAACATGAATTGCTTGTTCAAGCTCTTTTAACGAAATCGGGACGTCATGGTAAAGCAAGTATTCAAACACCATGAATTGGACTTCTTGATTTTTAGTTAATAGTTGAGTAATTTTCATGTACGCCCCTCCTTTCAGCTATTTACATTAATACTTAACAATTCAAAAGTGATGGTTTTTCGATTAATCGCTATTGTTTTGGTTGAGAAAAATTTTTCTACTGCCATTTCGAGTATTTTAGGTGACAAATCATCCTCGAAATAAGCCTCAAAAAAAACTTTAGTAATAACTTCCTCCAGTTGATAGGTAAAAAAATGACTTTGATAAGGCAAATCTAGCCAATTTTTATACTGCGCCATCAGATCCCAATCTTGACTCGGCTCTTCGAAAGGACCAAATAGCGCGTCCTCCTCTTGGATAACTCTTAACAGATAAACTTTTTGTTTCGTCACACGGATGATTTCATTTAAATCCTTTTTTGTTCGAATTGCTGGATTCATTGCTGAAAACAAAATATCGTACGTCTGACTGGCGGATTGGGCTAAAAATCGATTTTGTTCACTTATTATAAAACCATTTTTTTCTATTGGATATTTTTTTTGAGCCAGTGCAATCATTTCTTTCGAAAAATCAACTAATAAATAGTTCGATGTTAGCGGATATAATACAGGCAAAAACTTACCACTGCCTCCGGCCAAATCCACTAACGTCTCGGTCTTCATCGGTATTTGCTTGGCTAAGTAATTACCGACATCCGATACAATATTGAGTGCCGATTCATTTTGAATCTGGGTATATTCGAGTGCAAAATCGTCCCAAAAATCAATCTCTTCTTGCAAATTATCTTCAGACATCTAGGTATTTCCTTTAACAAATAACGGCACTAAGAATGGATAACTTGTCGCAAAATCTAAAATCGAACGACGACGATTATTGGAATCAATAAAAAGCTCCGTTTGCTCAGCTTGCCGGTAAATAATCATATTTTGTTCTTGATTTAACAATACTTGATACGTTTCTTCTCCAAGCAATTCAAAATCGTATTCTTCGTTCTCCATTGCTGTAATAAAAATTCGATCTAGCGTTGTTTGACTAACAGGGAAATTACTGACAACACGTAAGGATAAAGCTTGCGTATTATCTAATAAGCTTGGTAACACTTCAAAACCGCATGATTTAAAATATTTCAATAACTCATTGATATCTTGGTTAAATAAAGACAATTGGCTACGGGACAAAAACTTATCGGAATACCACAAAGAAATCAATGTTCGAACGTGTTTATCATTAATTTTGACCGTCATTTCCGCAACGTTCAAGGTAATCAAAGGTAAATAGTCAACGACAAAACGTTCATCAACGACTTTCAGTTTGAAATAAAAAACGAGATTTTTTTGTTCATCGAGTTGGTATGCGGTATAAAAGTGTCTTGTTTCCCACGTGTTATAGTGCTCTGTTTGTTCCAGACCAACGGATTTAAATGGTTTTAATAAATCATACGAAAAATAAGTAATTAAATTTGTCTTGGCAATTGTGGAAATCTTTTCATCCGCTAAAATATAACACTTATATTGCTCTAACAACGTTGAGAAATCAGCTTCTAAGATTTTTTTCCGCAAGTATAAATCCGCTAGCTCTGCTTCCGCATCGCTAATCCACGTGTCAATTTCTAATTTGTAATTTTCTTTTGTTGTTAAATACGGATCTGAATAATTGGTTGTGCTTGTTTGTAAGTCTTTATCTTCCATTGGACTCAACCCCTTCACCAGCTAAGTAACCGACTAAAAACGCATCAATTTTTTCTACCATCTGCTCAACTGAACCAAAATGTTTGTTAATCAGTCTTAGCTCTTTAGTAATGATTGCTCTTTGCAGACGTTTATCTTCATATTCGCGTAAAAGTGCCTCTTTTTCTAAATGGACTTGAGAATTATCGGTTGTCAAATAAGGCAACCATTTTAAGCGTTGCTCTTGTAATTGTTTTTGTTTAATATGGATGGCTTCCAAATCCTCATCCACTTTTCCACGATTAAAGAAACCTTTATTTTGCTCAATATTGTTTTGTTCTGTTTTCAATTCATGAAGCTTTGCATCCAGTTGATCAATTGCAATTTTAGCGTTTATTTTTTTAGCTTCAATTTCATCCATTTTAACTTCTAAGGCAGCAATTTCCTCTTTAGAAGTCGTTTGGGGATTGCGCCATTCCTCTAAGACATTTGGCAAAATATAAAGTTCAGGAATACTAGAATCGAGATACACAGTAGGTCTTTGACGATAATATTGATCAATTTGATAATAGAAAATTGTCGCATCCTCTTTTTTCATTTGATGCATAAAGGGAAACACATTAATCAGACTCTCGTGAATTTTACTAGCTAACAATTCATCAATCTCATGATTTTGATTAGAATTTTGGCGCAATTCTTTGTTTAAACGTCCATTATAAATTCGATAAATATCTTGAATATTTTCTTCTTTAATCGCTGTTTCAAAATCTTGCAGGTCTTTAAGCAAAGCGCTAATATTATCGGCGGCAACCCTTTTTATATCATCAAAAGATAAATCTTGTACCTTTTCAGTTGAATCGGTTACCGTTTGCTCTTTTTCTGTGTCCATCTTATCTCCTCCTTAACGTTTTTCTATCTCTAGTGTATCATTTTTTTTATAAAAAAAGGGACTGGTTGCTCTTCTTTTCGAATAAAACAACCAATCTCTTTTTATATTATTCTTGATCAAAAGTTCTGAAGCGAATCTGTTGATTCTCATCACGTTTTAAAACTGTCGTCTCTTTTAAGTAACTAAATTCTAATTCTTTCAATTCAGGATTTTCTAACATGCTTTCGTAGCCCTTAAAAATATCTTGAATATATTTTTTATAAATTTTCTTTTTGCGTAAACGTTTTTTCATTGTGCACCATCCTTCATGACTATATTATCAATAGTTCTATGAAGATTCAATCCTCTTTTTTTCGCTTATTTAGGGGCAACATATCCAACACCACTTGAAAGAGCAATTTCATTTGGAATCACACGATAATTAATGTAAGAAGCATCTCCTTCTGAAATTAAAATCCCATCATCGCTGACAGCCTCAACGAAGGCAACATGTCCGTATAATGGGTGATAGCCTGCAACACCTTGTTTGAAGCTAACGACATACCCCACTCTAGGAACGCCGGAAGTAACATAGCCCTCACGATCACCAGTATCACGCCAATCCGCACCATTTCCCATAAAATCACCAACGCTACCTCCTAATTGCTTCACGCGGTTAAAGACATACCAAGTACATTGGTCAGATCCATATGAACCTGAGGTGTTATAATTTTGGCCATTATACTCTGGGAATCGAATCTTCTCTCGATAGACGGCAGGAATCTGATGAAAACTCATCATTTCATTGCTGAGAGTTGCTCTAGGTTTATCAAAACGGGTTAAGTTATAAGCCGCAATAATTGAATTGAGCTTATTGTTGTAATGGGTATCAGTTGCATATTTCCCCGTTAATTCCCGTGTCGCTTTTAAGTAGTTCTGCGCTTCTGAACGCCATACTTGACGATAAAAGTTTTTATTTCCCGAAATCCCTGAACGAATCAAAGAGACATAATCTTCAAGTGATTTCTCGTAACTTGGATAAACTCGAAAGGCGGCATTAATGCCGTATAACTCCCCTTTTCCATTGTCCTCCATTGTCGGTAATTGAACGGAGGCGCCACCTGAGCTGCCTTTAATCCCGAAAACATTGTAATAAGGCGCTCTTGATAGGCCGCTCGAACCCGAACCACTTTCTAAAATCCCTTGAGCAATCAAAACAGAAGCAAAGACATCATACTTTAAACCTAAGTCTCGAGCGTATTCACCAATTGATTCAATAAATGCGCTGGTTTGTGGATTCTCTTGAAAATCAAAAGTTACTGGATAAAGGTCTAATTGCTTTTGACCATAGCTATTTAATTGCCAATTGCTTGGTCGATTAACACTAAAATCAGGTGTACGAATAAAATCATAGCGCGTCAGTAAGTCTTGTTCTTCGGGTAATTCTTCTTCGAGAGCATCTAAATGTAAAGTGAAAATCCGAACACCAGGAATCGCTTCTTGATCCTCTGTCTTAATTTCAGGCAGAAGTTCTTTGTTTCGGGCTTGTTCTTTACTTAACGTATCGTCAGCCATAATAAACTTATTTTGTCCCAAATAAATGGCTACTTTTTGCTCTTTTTCCCACACAAGCAAATCACCCGGACGGACTTTATTGACTTCTGTTTTTGCTCCAAATTGGATGAGTTCATCAAAGCTTTCGGATAGCTCCACACTAAAAAGTTCATGATACAAATAGCGTGGGAAATTTAGATTGTTAAAAGATTCTGGTCCTTTTCCTGCTACATCATAAGGCTTGTTTAGATGACTCAAAGCAGCGTAAACAATTGCTGCGTCTTGTTTATTTTGGTAGCTCTTTAACATTGGTAACTCAAAACCATTTAAATTTGACTCAATAAAGTTCTGAGAGGCTAATTGTGCATCTAAGACCGTCCCAACTGAAGGAAATGATCCTTGTGGTAAAGTGTGGCCTAGATGTTGTGATTGCGTTTCTTTGGACGGTTCTTTCTGGCTTTCTTCATTGGATGATTGACTGCCACTTCCTTCTAAAGTCTGAGAACTTTCTGAACTACTTTCTGAGTCATCCGCTTCGCTATCTGTTGTTTGTTCAGATAAACTAGTCGATGAATCTTCTGATGAACTTGATTCGACTTCAGAGGATTCAGTTGATAAATCGCTCGTTGAACTTGAACTTGTTTGAGATGTATCCGTCGTACTACTTGATGACTCCTCAGTTGATGAACTTGTACTAGTATTTGGGCTTTCAGATGTGGACGTGCTTGGTTCGGATGAATTTCCCGACTCTTCTGTTGTAGTTTCAGTAGTAGTTGATTCAACGGTTTCTGTTGACTCTGCGGTGGTTTCTAAACTCTCCTCTGTTGTATTTATTTCTGTTTGACTTGAAGAATCTACGATAGGAGGCTCCGATTCTTCCACGATATCAGGTACGCTAGAAGGAATCGGTTCTTGTGATTCAACTGGCTCAATGGGTGCGACTTCCTCACTGTTTTCCGCTACTGCTTCATCTAAGACAATAGACTCCGTTTCTGCTTGCGCAACATCAGCATTGGTTGTTGCCAAAACAGGTGTTACATAAGCAAAAATTAATAATGCGGTCGTTAGTAAGGAAAGGGCTTTTTGTAATGTCTGACTTTTTTTCATAACATACCCTCCATTTTTCTAATCTTTCTCTAATTATATCATAATCCTTTGAGCACAACAAAGAATATGATAGCGGATTCATTAAAGATGGTTGCATATATAGATACGAAAAAAACGGGATCGCCTTTCTAGGAAATCCCGTTTTTTTAAACAATTTTTTGATAAGCTAAGCGTTTCCCGTCAGGTATAGGAAAGTGAACTACGCCACAATAATCAAATCCAGTCTCTTTGATTACTTTTTGCATTCCAAGATTTAATTCATGTGTATCAATTCGTAAATCTTGAATCCCCAAATTAATAGCTTCATGAACGGCTGCTTCTAGTAGTTTGGCAGCTATTTTTTGTCCGCGAAACTGTTGGTTAATGGCGACTTTATGAAAGGCCAAATATTTTGCATCGCCTTGCCACTTTCCTTCAGTTATCGCTGTATATGCAGGATCGATCCCTGGAATGAGTGCAATGGTTCCGGCGATCTCATCATCAGCTGTTTTTAGGATATACGTCCGGTGTTTTTGAATATCTTCGGTTAATTTTTCAGCTGTTGGTCCATGCCCATTTTGCCATTGCGGAGATCCTTGTTTTTTTAATAATTCAATCGCTTCGGTCATAATTTTAGTCAACCTTGGTAAATCACTGAGTGTCGCTTGTTGAAATTTCATTCTTACCTCCTCGGATGATAGAAAAAGAACACTACGAATGGCTCCATAGTGTTTCATAAATTAACGATAGTTGGTAAATTGTAGTTCAATTGGTAAATCTAATTTACGTAAAAGTTGAATCGTTTCTTGTAAATCATCACGATTTTTCCCAGTTACTCGAATTTGATCTTCTTGAATTTGTGTTTTCACCTTGATTTTTGAATTTTTAATTGCAGTCGTAATTTTTTTACTATTCTCACGATCGATACCGCTAATCAACTCTGCTGTTTGACGCGCTTTTGAACCTAACGAATGCTGCGTTTCACCAAAATGGATGTTTTTAATTGGAACCCCGCGTTTAACTAATTTTCCAAATAACACATCTTTGATTTGTTCGACTTTAAAATCATCGTCACCTAAGACCGTCATTTTTTTATTTTCCATTGTAATCTCAACCGTCGAACCTTTAAAATCAAAACGATTTTTTAATTCTTTCGTTGTCATTTGAATAGCATTTTTTACTTCTTCCATATTCATTTCTGAAACTACATCAAAACTTGCATCTTTTGCCATTATGCGCCTCCTAGTAAATTATTTATTTCATTATACCAAATTTTTTAAGGATGTTCTTTCTTTTCTAACTAGAAACTGATATCCTAAGTTCGGATATCATGAAATGAAAGGATGAATGTAAATAAATGAAACAAAACCCTCAAATTGAATTAGTAAAAAAAGTTGGTGCCGTAATCCTAACTGCTATTGCAAATGGTATCGGAATGAATTTCTTTTTAGCCCCTGCTAATGTACTTTCAGCAGGCTTAAACGGTGTTTCGCAAATTACGGTTGCCGTAGCCGATGCCCAATTAGGAATTCACCTTAGCTTAGGAGCGCTAATTTTAATTTATAATATTCCTGTTTTTATTTTAAGTTTTATCAAGCTAGGTAAAGATGCGACAATTTTCAGTTTAATTAATGTAATGGGGATTTCCCTAGCGACAATGCTTATTCCTGAAGGCGCCGTTTCGGATAACATTTTATTAAACGCAATTGTTGGGGGCGTTTTAATTGGTGCTGGTGTTGGACTTTCACTTAAAATGGGCTTTACGACTGGTGGAATGGATATTATTTCCCTTATTTTTTCTAAAATGACGGGAAAAACTGTCGGTAGTTACATGCTGGCTTTAAATGGCTTAATTATTTTAATCGCAGCCAGTATTTTCTCAATCGAAAGTGCACTATTCACTGTAATTTCTTTATATGCGATGAGCCGTGTGGTTGATTTAATGCATACGAGTCATCAAAAGATTACCGCGATGATTGTTACCACACATGCCGAAAAAGTTGGAAAAAACATCTCTGAACGCTTATTTAGAGGAATGACCCTACTCCCTTCAGTCGGAGGCTTTTCTGGCTTACCAAGTAGCACGATTATGATTGTGATTACCCGCTACGAGCTTTATGATTTAGAACAAGCAACACTTGAGATGGACCCTAATGCTTTTATTAATATTTTACCAACTCATTCCATCCTAGGTCGCTTCGCCAATGATGATGAAACCCGCCATTTTAAGGCAACAGGTATCTATCCAGACATTAAAGTCTCTAAACGTTAAATTTCTAATTTTACAAGTTTGAAAAAAAATAGTATGATGTGGACTAGAAACTATAAAAGGGGGCTTTTTTTGTGAGTGCCAAATATACTGATCAAGAAGTTCAAGAAATTCAAGACCGTATTGTTACATCATTAGAAACTGTGATTGACCCTGAACTTGGGATTGATATTGTGAACCTAGGTTTAATATATGAAGTAGAATTTGATGCTGAAACGGGTGATACATTAGTTAAAATGACTTTAACCACTATGGGTTGTCCTTTAGCTGATGTGATTACTGATAATATTCATGATGCATTAGAAGATTTAGAAGAAGTTAAAAATGTTGATGTCAAATTAGTATGGTATCCAGCATGGACAACCGATCGGATGTCAAGATATGCACGTATCGCATTAGGCATTCGTTAAAAAACAGGGCCGTGACTTTATTGTCACACGCCCTGTTTTTTTGTGTCTTTTTCCAGCCAAAACTGGTTGATGGCTTGCTCAAGTTGCCTTGGTTGATATAACACTTGATGATGTTGCCAATGTTGCGGGAATAAGCTTCGATAACGTGACGTGTTAAACCGTGTATCTAATAGCAACACAACACCTTGGTCGGTTGCATCACGAATCACTCGCCCCGCAGCTTGTAAAACCTTATTCATGCCAGGTAATTGATAGGCGTACTCAAACCCTCGATTATTCTCGTTGCTAAAGTAATCTTTGATTAACTCCTGCTCAGGGTTAACTTGTGGTAGTCCTACACCAACAATTGCCGTTCCAATTAAACGATCCCCTCGCAAATCAATTCCTTCAGAGAAAATCCCACCTAGAACACAAAAACCAACGAGTGTTTGTGTCGGATTAACAACAAATCGATTTAAAAAGGTTTCCCTTTCGGCTTCGTTCATATTGGTTTCTTGAATCAATGTCTGAACATCTGGATATATCTCTTTGAATAAATCAGCGACTTGATCTAAATATTGATACGATGAAAAAAAGACTAAATAGTTGCCCGTTTTAGCTTCAATCATCATATGAATCGCCTCGACGATTTGCATTAAACTATCGGCTCTTTTTTGATAAGTCGTTTGAATATAATTGGCCACGAGAATTGCTTGATTAGTCATTGGAAACGGACTGCCAACACGATAAGCAAAAGGTTCTTCTCCACCCCCAAGACTATTTTGATAATAATCAAGTGGACTTAAACTTGCTGAAAACAACAAGCTTCCCTTACCTTTATTTAAGGTGTTTTCTAAAAATTTGGATGGATTCATACAAAATTGTTTGATTTTAATTTGATATAAACTAATTTCAATGGTTGTTTCATAAGAATCATCATAGAATTCACTCATTTTTAGAAAACGAATGCACTCAAAGTAATGCGGTAAAATTTGATTTTTTTGATGACCATCTTTTTCATCAATTAACAATTCCTGAATTTGCTCGACTAATTGAAAAATGAGATTAATCAAGCTTTCAGCTGGTAATTGTTGATGCTTAAAGCGCCAGCCTTCTCGTTCACTACGTTCTTTTAACAAATCAAATTCTGAAATAATCTTAGCTAAAATTTTATGCGTTTTTCGTTTTCTTTTGGGAATTAGCGCAGTTAGTTTAACGAACAGTTGATCCGTAACACTTGCTGAATACATCTCTCTTGAACGGTTAATCAGATTATGCGCTTCATCGACTAAGAAATACGATTCTGATTCATTTTCATCAAAAAAACGACGTAAGTATACAATCGGATCAAATACATAATTATAGTCAGCAATGATTAAGTCACAAAACAAACTCACATCTAGCGATAACTCAAAAGGACAAATTGTATGTTTACGAGCATAGCTTTCAATTACCTCACGGGTCATTTGATTTTCATGATGTAGCAAATCCCAGAGCGCCTCATTAATGCGATCATAATAACCGTTAGCGTAACGACAATCAATTGGATTACAAAGTCGCTCATCTAAAAAGCAAATTTTATCTTTAGCGGTTAGCGTGACACTTTTTAAATCGGCCCCTTTTTCTTGTAAAACTTTAAATGCATCTTCAGCGACCGAGCGAGTAATCGTTTTTGCGGTTAAATAAAAAATACGTTCGGCTTGTTCCTCCCCTAGTACTTTTAAAGCAGGGAACAACGTCGAAATCGTTTTTCCAGTTCCAGTCGGTGCTTCAGCAAAAAGTTTTTTTTGAGTTTTTAAAGCTTTATACGCAACGACTGCTAACTCGCGTTGGCCTTTGCGATAGTTTTCGTAGGGGAACATTAATCGCTCTAAAGACGTATTGCGAACACGTCGCCAATTATCTTGAAAGAGCAACCATCTGCTGTATTCCGTCATTAAATTTTCTAAAAAACTACTTAAATCTTCCGCTGTGAAATCTCGTGTCTCATAAGTTATTTGCTCCGTAGTCGTTTGAAAGTACGTTAGTCGCACTTTAATGCTATCTAACTCGTTTTGTAATGTATAAATATATGCATAGACCATACCTTGAGCAAAGAAAAGTTCCTTTTTAGCAGGTTCAAGCTCTTCAAAAGCACTGGCTGACGTCTTAATTTCATCTATGACCCATGAATCTTCTTTTTGAAAGATGCCATCTGCTCGGCCTTCAATTTGAATTGAGTCATTTGCAAAAGTATAATTAGTTTTTAAAAAGACTTCTCTTTGGTACTCTTCTCCGGCTTCTTTTTGCAATTTCCGATGAATTCGCGCACCCTCTTGAGCGTTATGGGGGCTTGTTCTACGATTATCAATATCACCCGATCGTAAAACAAATTCAACTAAATCGCGGACAGATATTTTTCCTCTACGCAAATGAATCACCTTCTTCAAGTTATCATTATAGCCGATACAGCTATAATCATATAGCTTGATTTAAAGATTTTTAAAAGACTTAATCTTTCTTGGAAAATAGTTGCTGTAACTGTTTAAGAAACGTTTGGAATAAAGCAATCGGAATCCCCATTTTTTGATAATTTTCTAGAATGGATTGAATCTCCATCCCAAGATAACCTAAGTATAAAACGGTTAGTAAAACGATTCCTGTTTTTCCTGGAATAATCAAAGCAACTGGCAGGAAAAACACGAGTAAAATCATGCTAGCTATTTTTCGAATGATGCCGTTAATTCCTTTTTTTGAAAGTATTTCATGATTCATTTTGGCCGCTAGTACCCCACTCAAAAAATCAATCATCATTGCTACTGATAAAAGCGATAAAATATATAGAATCTTTTGTTCTTTCATTAAGTGAATCAGTTCGTTAATCTCCATCTTCTCACCTCCTACTCTTATTAACGAGTTTGAAAGTGAAATTGTCACAGTTTTTTTGATATTCTTATTTTGTCAATCAACTTTATCTAGGTTATACTAAAGTAAGAACGTTTACAGGAGGTTATTTATGCAAATTCAACAAATCCCAACAGGACCAATTCAAGAAAATTGTTATATTATCTGGAATAACGATGAATTGTTAATTATTGATCCTGGTGCAGATCCACAACTATTAATTAATCAAATCGAAAAAACGCAAGCTAAACCGATTAGTATTTTATTAACTCATACTCACTACGACCACATTGGTGCGGTCGATGCGCTTCGCGATTATTACTCGATTCCAGTCTTTGTAAGCCCATTAGAAAATGATTGGCTAGGCAAGCCACTTTTAAATTTATCGAGTCGTCACCCTGAAATGGGCGGTTTAATTGTTCGTCCGGCTGAACATGAATTTGAGCTGAAAGAATATTCTATCGGCAACTTTTCATTCCGTGTAGTCGCGACACCGGGCCACTCTCATGGTAGTGTCAGTTTTGTTTTTGAGGACTTTGTAGTAAGTGGCGATGCTCTTTTTAAAGGAAGTATTGGACGAACAGACTTATACACCGGTAATTTAGAACAACTTTTAACAAGTATTAAAACCGAACTCTTCACCCTTCCCGACCACTATGCTGTTTATCCTGGTCACGGTGAGGCGACAACAATCGGCTTTGAAAAAGCAACAAACCCTTTTTTTAATCGATAATATAAAAAGAATCGAGGAATAAAAAATGACAAAAACAGAACTATACGTCGTGCGACATGGGAAAACAATGTTTAATGCGATTCAACGCGTGCAAGGTTGGTGTGATACTCCTTTAACCGTAGAAGGTACACAACGAATCCATGCGCTTGGTCGTGGCTTGAGAGATCATGATTTTGTAGCAGCTTATTCAAGTGATAGTGGACGAGCTATCGAAACAACACGAATTATTTTGAGTGAATTAGAAAATGGGCCAAAAATTCCTTACCATTTAGATAAACGCATTCGCGAATGGTGTTTTGGTTCTTTAGAAGGTGGTTATGATGCTGAAATGTGGGGTGTCATCCCTCGCGTTTTAGATTTCGCTTCTTACGATGAAATGATTGCCAAACGAACAACTTTTGAAGATATTTGTAATGCCGTTTATTCTGCCGATACAGCTAATTGGGCAGAAACATACGAACAACTTTCATATCGAATCCGAACTGGGATTGAAGACATTGCTCACCGTGTTGAAAAAAATGGTGGTGGTAAAGTCCTTGTCGTCTCTCACGGCCTTACAATTGCCCTATTATTGCATCTGATTAATGAAGAGAACAATGTTCGAATTGATATCGACAACGGTTCGGTTACGCGCTTAACTTACGAGAATGGCATCTTTTCAATTGAAGAAGTTGCCGATCGTCAATATTTCCAAAAAGGCGAAACAATCGCTGAATAATTTATTAAGAAAAAATAAGCTATCTAACGACTAGCTTATTTTTTTTGGAAAATGCTTGGTATTTAAAAATAGAAACGGTATACTTGATTTTGTGATTATTTATTTAAAGGAAGGAATGAAATCATGGAATTTATTGAATTACTTAAAGCCATCCTCTTAGGTATCATTGAGGGAATTACCGAATGGTTACCAATTAGTAGTACTGGACATCTAATCTTAGCCGATGAATTTATTAAATTGAATCAAACACCCGAATTTATGTCGATGTTCAATGTCGTCATTCAACTGGGAGCAATCATGGCGGTTGTTGTGCTCTATTTTAACAAACTGAATCCTTTTTCACCCTCAAAAACAAAGGAAGAAAATAAAAACACCTGGTCCTTATGGTTTAAAGTAATTGTTGCGATTATCCCTTCAGCAATTATTGGATTACCTTTGGATGATTGGTTAGAAGCCAAATTTCATCACTTTGTACCTGTAGCATTGATGCTTATTATTTATGGTATTGGCTTTATTGTTGTTGAAAAACGAAATCGGACAAGAGAACCTAAAATGACCGATTTAAATCAAATTACCTATCAATTTGCTTTAATGGTTGGTTTTTTCCAAGTGCTAGCTTTAATCCCTGGTACATCACGCTCAGGCGCAACAATCTTAGGGGCCATTTTAATCGGAGGCTCTCGTTTTGTATCAGCAGAATTCTCCTTCTTCTTAGGAATTCCAACAATGTTTGGTGCCAGTTTACTAAAAATTGTTAAGTTTTTAGCAGGTGGCAATAGTTTTGATTTAAATGCGACAATCATTTTATTAACGGGAACGGTTGTATCATTTATTGTTTCAATCTTAGCCATTCGTTTCTTGATGAATTATATTAAGAAAAATGATTTCTCAGCATTTGGTTGGTATCGTGTTATCTTAGGCTTTATTTTACTCGCCTATTGGTTTATTTAATATAAAAAAGTCGTCTTGCTTTGAGCGAAACGACTTTTTTTGTATTGTGTATATTTTATGTATTTTTAATAATCATTCCATCAATAACATCAACAGAAATCTCACACTCATTTACGATTTGTTCAAAACGATCCAAAATTTCTTTCCACTTAATAATTTCAATTGGATCTTTTTCATTGCTAAACAATTCATGTTTTAAACGACTATATAATAAATCTGCTTCTGATTCAATTTGATTCACTTCCAAAATCAATTGTTTCATTTTCTTAGAATTTTTAAATTTAGGGAATTCTAAAATTGCAAAATGTACCCCTTTAACCGCATGGTTGACATGTTCCGCAAAAATTTCAGCACCCGGACGAATTTCCATAACAACTAAATTCTCAAAAAGATAAGTCATTGCATTAATACCATCGATAATATTGTCCAAACGCTCCGAAATGATTAAAATATCTTCGCGATCAATCGGTGTAATAAATGCATCATAAAGTTCATTGGTTAATTCATCAATCAATGCATCATTTTCTTTTTCAAGTTGATGAATGATTGCTGAATCACTTTCAAGTGTTGCTGGATTATAATTTTTGATGATTTTTTCTAAATGCTCCGCACCTGAGTGAGCATTTTTTGCTAATAATTCCATTGTATGGAAATAATCATACTGTTTTTTTCTAGCCATTTTATTATCCCCCTAAAATATTGATATAAATAATTTTGCCATGCCATAAGCAATCAAACCGCAGCCTGGGAAAGTCATTACCCAAGCAAAGATCATTTCTTTAACAATCTTCCAGTCGACACTGGATAGCCGCTTAGAGGCACCTACACCCATGATTGCGGTTGTTTTTGTATGCGTCGTCGAAACAGGTATTCCAAGGACAGAGGCTAAGAATAAACAAATTGCAGCAGATAAATCTGCCGAAAATCCTTGATATGTTTCGAGTTTAACCATATCCATCCCAACCGACTTGATAATCCGCATTCCACCAACAGATGTTCCAATTCCCATCGTAATTGAAGATAGTGCCATCACCCATAGCGGAATCACAAAGCCATTCCCACTTTTTTCAGCTAAATTATTGTAAAATAATGCTAGCATAAACACACCCATAAACTTTTGACCATCTTGTGCACCATGCAAAAACGCATTCGCAGCAGCTGCACTTGCTTGTCCGTAGTGGAAGAATTTATTCGCTTTTCTTCTAGGAACATGCTGGAAAATTGCTACTAAGATTTTAGTAATCACAAAACCACCACCAAAACCTAAAACAGTTGAAACAACTAAACCGATTAAGACTTTTTTCCATTCTCCCATGTTAACCGCTCCAAGTCCACCTAAAGCCATTGCTGCTCCCGTTAAACCAGCGATTAAAGCATGTGATTCACTTGTTGGAATACCAAAGTACCAGGCAGCAACTGCCCAGACCACTATTGCAAATAAAGATGCAGCAAGGGCTATTTGAGCTGATTGAATCCCTTGGCTATCAAATGATACGATATTACTAATCGTTTCTGCTACTTGCGCATTAAAAAATGTCATTACTAACGCACCCAGAAAATTCATCACCACCGCAATCCAAATTGCTGTATTCGGTTTCAAGACACGTGTTGATACTGCCGTTGCAATCGCATTTGGCGCATCGGTCCAACCATTGACAAAGATAACACCCATAACTAAAATGACTGTCACAATTAAAGCCACATTCAAATTTAACACCACCATGTTGTATTTTTCAATTTACATCATAGCATAGTTAGTTATGCGATTCATAGTACTTTATTCACAAAAATTCAGTCAAAAATAAGTTATTTCGTGTTAAGTAAAAATTCTTTACAACAACTATTGCAATGCTTCTTTCCATTAGGTATAATAATTAATGTTGATTTATACGTTTTTCGTATAAGAAACTTTAATTATCGGAGGTGAAATAAATGCCAAACATCGAATCTGCAATCAAACGTGTTCGCACAAATGAAAATGCTAACGCGCTAAACTCATCTCAATTAAGCGCAATGCGTACTGCTGTTAAGAAATTTGAACAAGCAGTTGAAGCTGGAGCTGATAACGTAGCTGATTTACATCAAGCAGCTGTTAAAGCAATTGACATGGCTGAAACTAAAGGCCTAGTTCACAAAAACAAAGCAAACCGCGACAAGTCTCGCCTAAGCAAAAAAATCGCTAAATAATAAAAAAGACAATCTTACTTATCGTTAGATTGTCTTTTTTGTTTTTTTATTTACGAATTAATTGACTAGTCTTTAAGACAAAAAGTTGAAAAATCAGCTCTTTGTCCATCTGCCCAGTTTTAATTTTAAAATCATTTTCAATTAATTCATCGTATAGTTGGGCCAATGTTTTAATCTCAAACTTACGAGCTTGTTGCATCGCTAATTTTACGCGAAACGAATGTACTTTTAGCACTTCAGCAATCGTACCTTGTTGTTGTCCAATATTTTGTAATAAACGTACTTGTAATAACAAACGAATTTGACTCATTAATATGGCATTTATCTTAATCGTTTCTTCTCCTTGAACGAGTAAATCATCGTATAACCGTAAGGCTTCTTGCGCCCTGCCTTCAAGGACACTAGCCGTTAAATCAAAAACGTTTTGTTCCAAAGATTTTGGTACAAGGGCCTGCACAATTTCTTTTGAAATTTGTCGGTTTTCGCCAGCATACAGTCGAATTTTTGTTAATTCTTGCATGGCTTTTGATAAGGAGGCATCGGTTAAGAAAAAGAATAAATCAAACGCTTCTCTTGAGAATGTCAGTTGATCGTTTGTAATTGTCTGTTGTAAATAACGGCGTACATCTGCTTCTTTCATGGGTTGTACATCGATTAATTCTGCTGATTTTTTCAAGCGTTTCGTAACCTTTTTGCGCTCATCCATCTTCTCAGTATTGATCCAAAAAACTAAAATAGTCGTCTCTAATGGATTTTCGAGATATTTAATTAATTCTTCTAAATCATTTTCGGGTGCATTTTTAGGTTTTTCAGTCGTTAAAAAGAAAGGATTTTCCGCAAAAACGAGACGGTGATCACCAAAAAAAGGACTTGATTCCACTTCTAGTAAAAGTTGGCTAACAGGCGTTTCTTTTAAATCAAATTGACTAAAGTTTAAATCATTTTCTTCGATATTTAGACGTGCTAAAAAGGCCTCTCGAACTTGTTCTTGTAAAAACATCTCAGTTCCTAAAACAAAGTAGATGTTTTTTAAAGGTTTCTGTTTAATTTGTTGTATTGCTGTTTGTGCATTCATTTGGTCAATTCGAGCTCCTTTCCTACTATTGCCCTTTTTATCCTATCACGAAGAACTCGGATTGACTAGCTCTCTTTTTATTTTTGGGAGTTTGTTTGGTTGATGCCAAATATAACGAATCATTCCCTCTTGATCGGTTCGAAAAACTCGAACCTGATGCTGGTTCAAATTTGCTAACACTTCTGGATGAGGATGATTAAAATGGTTATTTACGCCACAAGAAATAACCCCTTGTTTCGCACCGATTGCCTGTAAGAATAGTTTGGTACTGGATGTTCGACTCCCATGATGCCCCAACTTGACGACATCGGCCTGAATATCTGGATAATCCCGTAAAAGTTGTCCCTCTCCTTCTGCTTCTAAATCACCCATAAATAAAAATTTAATCCTATTCATAGTTGTCTGTAAGACGAGAGAATCTTTGTTTTCCCCAATGCCTGTTTTGATTGGGGCAAGAATTTCAAACGTAATTTTGTTCCCAACGCGCTCACCTTGTGCTAATTCAACTATTTTTACTTTTTTCAGCAATTTCTTATCAAGGTTTACCATATTCTTATGTTGTAACATTCCGCTAGACAGATATAATTTTTTGACTTGAAATTCTTCTAAAATTGTTTCCAAATCGCCCGCGTGATCAAAATCGCCGTGCGTCAAAAAAAGACCGTCAATTTTTCGAATTCCCTCTCCTTTTAAAAATGGTACTACCGTATACATTGCATTGGCTTCTCCCTTTTCTTCTTCATCCCCAAAGTTCATCTTACCACCAGTATCAATTACATAAACTTCTTGATTACCAAAACTTTGGATAACAATACTGTCTCCTTGACCGACATCAACAAAGCTTACCGAAGAATACAGTGGAAAACGAGGGATAAGTAAATAAAAAAGCAATAAGCCAAAATACCAATATTTCCACCTTTTTGATTGATAGGCTAATAAACCAATAATTAACAAAAAAAACACGATTGATAGCCCAATTTTCCCCGTAATAACCACAAACTTCTCAGAAAATTGTAAAATAGATTCAAAAAAAGCTAAGACTTGATTGAACCATGAATTAAGCCCCGTAACAGGTACTTGCATAGCCGCCAACAAACAAATCAAAACGAAACTCGGAAGCAATAACAAGCTAAAAAATGGTGCAATTAACGCCGTTAGTACTCCTCCGAGTAAAGGAATTTCAAAAAAATAAAACATTAAAATTGGACTAGCTAAAAAACTAATTTCTAGACTATATAAAAAGGAATTCTTTTGTTGTTCTTGACTCAATAAAATAATTAAAGCTAAAAGAATTGAAAGAACACCAGACGTTTGGATCAACGATTTAGGTTCAATCAATAATAAAAGAAAAAGCATTAAAGAAAACTGATCGAGCGCAGACCAATGAATCTGTTTCGCTCTAAAGACAAATTGAATCAGGTACATCAGCATCCCCCGCCAAATACTCAAACCTTGACCAAATAAGATGACCGCGAAAAACATTAGTAGAATAAACGGCCCAGAAAATTCCTCTATAGTTAAGAGACTGCGTCGGAATAAATAGAAACACCAACCGAAAAAAATCGAAATATGCATTCCGGAAATACTAAATAGATGTAAAATTCCACTACTCGAGTACGCTTTTCGTATCTCTTGAAATTCTTGATCACGATAACCTAGTAATAACGCCTTAATATACGTTGCTGTTTTGCCAAAGAAAGTTGTTTCTACCCAATCAATCGCTTGAGCACGTATTTTCCTCCCTGAAAATCGGTAATTTTCGTCCTTCTTTGCTAAAATCTTCTCAATTTGAAACGTGCCAATTTTATTATTTGAAAATTCGTACCAAGCACGATCAAAACCATGCTTGTTTCGGGCGGATTGACTGTTTTTATATTTTCCTTGCACCCGAATAACTTTTTGCCAATTCGTTCGTTTCTGCCATTCAATAACTTCTTCTGTATTTTTCACAGCATATTGCGCATAGATATTTCCTTGCTTTGTCTTTCCTTCAAGTGTCACAAAATCGTTGTTCAATTTTATCGTATCCGGATAAATTGTCAGCTCTATAGTTATTTCTTGATTAGTGATAGGCTGCTCTTCAATTCTGATATAAAAATTCACCAAAAATAAAAAAGCTACAAAAAAACTAAGTAACCCCAGAGTTACCTGTTTTTTGTAGCAAATAGTGATAAAAAAATAACTAGCAATAAAGAGCAATATCATTTGTTGTAAAATAACTGCGTAAAGCAGGCTTGTAGCGATCAGAATTGGAAAGATCAGTTGGTTTTTCCAACGTTTATCCATTAAGATCCTCTAGGCGACCGAACGAAAGCTTTTCAAAGTATTCAGCATCTAGCTTGACTTGGTGAACATCAACACCAACTTGTTCGATTAACGCCTTCGCATACTCATTGTTTCGGTAATCGTTTAAATAATGGATTTTTTTAATTCCTGCTTGAAGGATGGACTTTGTACATTGTAAACAAGGAAAATGTGTCACGTAGATTTCAGCATTATCAGTTGAAACACCTAGACGAGAACATTGTAATAAGGCATTGATTTCCGCGTGAATCGTACGAACACAGTGTCCATCGACAATATAGCAACCTTCATCAATACAATGATGATCACCACTAACAGAACCGTTATAACCACCAGCGATAATGCGTTTATCTTTAACTAATGTCGCACCTACTTCTAATCGTGTACAAGTACTTCTTAAGGATAACAATACAGCTTGAGCCATAAAATATTGGTCCCAAGGAATTCTTTTATCAATACGGATTGGTTCTGGATTCATCTCTATCATTTAGCGCTCCTTATGATTATTTTATTGGTTACAGTCATCCTAGCAGAAAAAAATAAAAATTCCAACTGGTTTTGACAAAAGTCTCAAGTAATATGAAGATCATAAATCTGCCACTTTTGAACGATTCAAATTTCAAGGAACAATCAAGGCGCTTCTTATTAATAACTACGTCTTTTTAAAAGAGTATTTTTATTTAACATAAAAAAGACTGCAACATAAGCCACAGTCGTAGATTTGTATGAACTTTTATTGGTTAATATCTCTACTGTTAACGACTTGAATTCGATAGAATAAATCTAGCTCGCCGGTTCAGTTCAGTAAAATTTGATTGTTATTTAACTGGCGCTTTTATTTTAGTTTGACTAATTTGTTTGGCCAGTTGTTTTATTTTCATGAGCTGTTCTTTATTTATAACCGATTGTCGGCCATATAACTGAGCCTCGTATATTTTCGTTACATCAATAAACTTTTGATTAAAACTTGGAATAACTTGTTCGACTTGGTAAGCATACTCAATTAATGACTGATTGTTTTGCCTTTTTACGACAGGCTCAAACTGTTTTAATAAATAGGGATAAGCTGCTTCAAATGGTTGTTTTTTCCATCGAAGTAATAAAATTGTTATGAGATACACACGCCACTTATAAAGATAAAAAGTTCCGAAGGCTAAGAACAAAATCGCTATTGCCCCTATCAATCGCCCAAACAGTTGTAACGATACTCGTTCATTGTTCTGTTCTGCTTGGACAACGGTATCGCTTGATTCAGCTTCTTCTACAATAGACGCGGTTTCATTCGTTGAGTCCACTTGTTCTTCTGTAGAGCTTTGCCCTGTACTTTCTGACGTTAGATTCGTTGTCTCTACTGTTTCATCCTCTTCTTCTTGTAAAGGTTGAGAAAATGAAGGTGTCGGTTCAAATGGTAGCCAACCATAGCCCTCGAAATAAACTTCAACCCAGGAATGGGCGTCGTTGTTGCGAATAGCATAACGGATTCGGTCTTCTTCAACCGCCATTGGATCACCAGAGGCAAACCCTTTTACCCAGCGTGCTGGAATCCCAATTGAACGCAACATGACTGTCATAGCCGACGAAAAATGGTCACAATACCCCACGTGTGACTCAAAGAGGAAATGCGCCACAAAATCTTGTTCTGGCTCAGGATAGAGCGCATCGACTTTCGAATAACGGAATAAATCATCTGTTTTCAAGTAACTCTCAATCGCTTGAACTTTTTGAATCAATGTTTTTTGTTCGGCTACTAAACTTTCTGTCAATGATTGCACAGTCATTGGTAAAGAATCTGGTAATTGTAAGTAGTTAACTGGTCCTTTGGGAATACTCAATGGAACACTCGCCAAATCACTCAATGAATAATCTAAATCTTGCCAGTTCATCAAAACATAAGCCGCTTCAAGTGATTCTGATGCATCAATTCGGTCTGAATCAATCGAATGAGACAAACCAATTTGCTCATTTGTTTGTAAATTGATTTCGACTAATCCATAAGGAATCGGCAAATAGGTGCCTTGATAAGCAATTTTAACTGCTATTTCTTCTGGTAGAGTTAGCTGTTGCTTGCTTTCAAATGTCGCATAAGTCATTTGATTCACTGATTGATCAGACACCGCTCTTTCTCTTTGACTCGTTTGCCAACCACTACCCGTGTATAAACTCTTACTTTCAACCCGCCAATAATGCCCTTTCGTTTGTAGAGCTTCAAAAACAATTTGATTATCATCAAAAATGGGTCCTCCTAATTGTTCATCATTTTCACTAAATCCTGTTCGTGTAGCTTTTGGTAAGCCTTGTTTTTGAATAAAGTGATAAACGCCTTTGTCATTTAACCAATTTCGAAAATGACTCGTTTGAGACAAAATCGCACGTTGCGCATCTTCTTTCGGTAAATAGACTGCGCTAACTGCAAGGATAACTAATAGAAAGATTATCGGGAAAAAACTTCGATGGGGGACATTTTGTTTTTGCTGATTCAAATAAAAGTGTTGCAGTAAACCGACTGCTAAGACCAACAGGATTGGTAAATAAAAGTTTTGTGAGTTATAAATCGCTAAAATCAATAAGTAGCCTATTAAAAATAAAACACTAAGCCAAACTTGCTTAAACTCAACCAGTAATTCGATTAAGATTAAAATTGTAAACAGCAGTAAAACAGCGGCCATTTCATGAGGTAAAAAATTAGCGCGCCCACTAACAAATATTTGAGAAACTTCTTGTAACTTAGCATAAAAATTCGCTAGCCATGGAAAAAATTTCGTCTCAGACATGGGGATTAAAATATAGAGTCCTCCAAGTAAACTGATTAAATAAACGGGATAGCGCAGAATTTTATAAGGAATGAGTAAGGCCGTTAGACTAAGCATTCCGACACTAATAAAACCAACCCATTTTTGTTCAAAGTTATAAATCGTTAAAAATTGATAAAAAGTCACCGAAAAAGCCCAATAGGACGTTACGGTCAGGAAAAGTTTCTTTTGAATTCTAGAGAACATCTTTAGGCTCACCTCCACTCATGACTTGTTCATAAGGAATTAGGTGAAAACGTTTCGCTTGAAAAAGTGTTGCTAGCTCATCGGTGACCTCTGGGACAAAAATACAAATATTTTCATTTTCACGATAAGGAATCATTGGTAAATCATTTAATGGTTGAACACTTGCAAAGTCAACCAGCGATTCAATCTGATAACTAGTGGTTCCTTCCCCCATCAGCATAAATCTTGCTTGTGTTGGATATTCTAGAAAAATTGTATAAAAAAGGCTCAACATTTCCTCAAAATAAATACTTTCAATTCCATAAAAAACTAGCAACCATTTACTTGGTTCGTCATTTTCATATTCACGAGTCATTAATGTCTGCATCCGGCTAGAAGTTTTCCAGTCAATTTGCTTAATCGATTCCCCTTCACGATATTGACGATAGTTTTTTAAAGTAAACGTGGGCTCGCCATAAGCTTTTTTAGACATCAGATGTTCAATGATTGCGATGCCTTGATCGACAAAAGAATGGCGTAATGGAAGGACCACCCACTCAACGGGCATCGTCATCTGAATTGTTCTAGGAAAGCAATGTAAAAAATCGTGTGTTTCAAATAAAACATTTCGACTTTCGATCAGCCCTCTATTTATCGGCTGCCACGCCACTTTAAGCTTTTTTTCTTGCCCCAAATAATTACTTAGTTGTTTTGTATGGCAAATTTCAGAAAAAGAAACATTTAGTCTATGAAAATAAAGTGGCATTTTATATAAACTGTTGATTAACAACTCAATCGTCACAAACTCATCGACAGCTAAGCGCAATGGTTTTTGACTCCTCACTTGAAGTAAACGTAATGGCGTAATCAGCGACAGTATTTCAAGTAATAGGATTAAACTTAGGAACCAAAATAGTATCCAACCTGTTTGATTTGTAAAAATAATAGCATATAAAAAACTGATTACATAAAAGAGGATTAAGAGACTTAGCTTTAGAATTGGTTTTAAATATTTCACGTGTTACCTCCTAATCGGGACAGGAACGCTACTTAAAATGTCTTCAATAATCGCTTGATATTCTTTATGATTAGCTCTGGCGTATTTAAAATGAAGGCGGTGCCCAAATACTGCCGGTAAAATCATCTGTAAATCTTTCGGTGTGACAAATGTTCGCCCTTGCGTCATAGCAAAGGCTTTTGCTCCACGGATAAAAGCAATACTTCCCCGCGGACTAATCCCCAGCGCAATACTCGGATGTTGACGCGTTTTTTGAATCAGTGCCAAGGCATATTTTCCGACGACTTCATCAACGTAAACGTCATCAACTTGTTCTTTTAAACGGATAAGTTCTTGTTCGTCCATCACTCTAGAAATAACTTTTGATTCAATTGTCTTATTCAGCATCAATTGCAGTTCATCTTCTTCAGAAGGATAGCCAATTGCTAATTTAAATAAAAAACGATCGAGTTGTGCTTCTGGTAAAGGATAAGTTCCTTCATATTCAATCGGGTTTTGCGTTGCTAATACAAAAAAATTGTCAGATAGACGATAGGTTTTGCCATCAATGGTGACTGATTTTTCAGACATCGCTTCTAATAAGGCTGCTTGCGTTCGTGGCGTTGTTCGATTAATTTCATCGGCTAATAAAACATCGGTAAAAATTGGTCCTTGGCGAAATTCAAATTGATTGGTTTGACTATTTAAGATCGAAACACCTAAAATATCACTTGGCAGTAAGTCAGGTGTGAATTGAACTCGAGAAAAACGCCCGTGTATCGCTTCAGCAAGTGCTTTAACGAGCATCGTTTTGCCGACTCCTGGCACGTCTTCAAACAAGACGTGCCCACCAGCTAGTAATGCCGCAACGGTTAGTTGAATAACTGTCCGTTTGCCTAAAATGACCTTTTCAACTTCATCAATTAATTTAGTAATACTAATTAAATTTTCCTCACTCAAAGCGATCCCTCCTACGAGCTATTATTTAGTTATATCCTATCATATTCACTCAATTTAAACGAAGATATCTTATTTAAAACGGCTTAAATAATAAAAACTTACAAGAACTCGAATGGTCTTGTAAGTTTTACGACAAAAGATTAAATTACGATGGAATCTTTTAATTTTTCAAATGTTTTTTCTCCAAACCCTGAAACCTCAAGAAGCCCTTCAATACTTTTAAACAAACCATTTTCTTCACGATAAGCAATAATCGCCTGTGCCTTGGATGGACCGACACCAGGAAGTTGTTGGAGTTCCGTTAGATCGGCCGTATTGATGTTGACTGTCGTTGATGACTGTGACATGTCCTCTTCATCTTCAACCAATTGATCGATTGAAAACGTTAGTTCATCCTGATTCGGCACGTAAATCATTTGTTGATCACTCAATTTTTCTGCTAGATTTATTTGTCGAACTTCTGCATTTTCTGTAAAGCCACCTGCCAATAAAATTAATTCATTTAAGCGAGCATCATGAGCCAATTCATAAACGCCGGGTTGTTTAATTTCACCTTTAATATCAACTAAAATCACCAAGTCCTCTTGAGCTAAATCGGTTGACTCGGTGACACTCGAGACATTCGATTCAACCGTTTCCCATAAAAGTTCCTCTTCATTCGAACCTTTTTGATACATAAGAAAAACAATACCAAATAAAAACGTTGCGATTGTACCAACTATGATTAATATTTGTTTCTGATTAATTTTCAAAAATATCCCTCCTTTAAAAGGAATATACGAAAAAAGCAAGTTGATTTTCTCAACTTGCTTACCTTTGAAGAATTTTTAAAATATCGTTCATCGAAAAGACACGATAATCCGCCTGCATGTCATCCAACAACGCTTCAACATCAAAAAATATTGTGGCTACACCAGCATTTTTCCCAGCCTCGATATCGAGTTTACGGTCTCCAACCATGACTGTTTCGTTTGGATCCATGCCATATTTATTTAAAAAGTAATTTAAGGAAGTTGGATCGGGTTTTCGCGGGAAATCTTGATCAGAACCAACAATTTCAGTAATTAAATCATGAAAGCCATCTTGTACTAACATCGTTTCAGTTGATTTTAACGTCCGATGAGTCAAAATAAAGTTTCGTCCATGTTGATTTCTGATTGTTTCTAACACCTCGATTGCCCCTGCAAATGGCAGTGACTGTCGAGGATCTTGGTTTTCAATTTTCTTAAAAGCTGTTGTAAAAAGGTCAAAATCAAGGCCATATTCCTGAGCAACAGCTTTAGAGGATTCACTCTTTAATAAATAATAAATCCGTTTCCTATCGCCATCAATGGCAAAATCTTGTTTCAACGATTGTATAATACTATCTAACATTACCGGATACGTATCATATAACGTACCGTCAAAATCCCAAATAAAATTCTTAAACATCCAAAAACTCCTGTCTAATTCTTAAATGAATGAATTGGCGCTGGAATACGCCCTCCACGTTGAATAAAATCATACGATTTGGCTGGATTGACTTTCATAACGGGAGCCGTGCCTAATAAACCACCAAATTCAATCATATCACCGACTTGACTATCTTTGGCCGGAATGATTCGAACTGCTGTCGTTTTATGATTGATAACGCCAATCGCTGCCTCATCAGCAATCATTGCAGCAATTGTTTCAGCTGTCGTTTCACCTGGGATTGCAATCATATCTAAACCAACCGAACAAATCGCCGTCATCGCTTCTAGTTTTTCCAAATTTAAGAAACCATTCTTTACCGCTTCAATCATTCCGGCATCTTCTGAAACTGGAATAAATGCACCCGATAAGCCCCCAACATGATTACATGCCATCACGCCACCTTTTTTAACGGCATCATTTAGTAAAGCCAGAGCCGCTGTAGTACCATGTGTCCCAACGGATTCCAAGCCCATTTCTTCTAAAATATAAGCCACACTATCTCCAACTGCCGGTGTTGGCGCTAATGATAAATCAACAATCCCAAATGGAACATCCAAACGATCAGAAGCGACTTTGCCAACTAATTGCCCCATTCGTGTAATTTTAAAAGCCGTTTTCTTAACCGTTTCTGCAACGACATCAAAACTTTCGCCACGAACCTTTTCTAATGCTCGTTTTACAACACCAGGACCACTCACACCGACATTGATTACGCAGTCGGCTTCTCCCACACCATGGAAAGCTCCCGCCATGAACGGATTGTCTTCAACCGCATTTGCAAAAACAACCAGCTTAGCACAGCCCATATCGGATGCCACCGCTGTTTCTTTAATAACTTGCCCCATCAATTTAACCGCGTCCATATTAATCCCTGTTTTTGTTGAACCAATATTAACAGAAGAACAAACAAAATTGGTTTGAGCTAAAGCTTGAGGAATTGAATGAATCAATGTTCTATCTGCTCCTTGATAGCCTTTTTCAACTAAAGCACTATAGCCACCAATAAAATTAACTCCCACCGTTTGTGCTGCACGATCGAGTGTTTTGGCAATTAGAATACACTCTTCTTCTGTTGCATGAACAGCTGAAGCAACAATCGCAATTGGTGTCACGGAAATTCGTTTATTAATAATTGGAATCCCGTATTCCAATTCAATGCTTTCCCCAACAGCAACTAGGTCTTTCGCCTTGGTAGTAATTTTTTGATAAACTTTTTCACATAAGGCATTAATATCACTGTCCATGCAATCTAAAAGGGAGATTCCCATAGTAATTGTCCGAATATCCAAATGTTCTTCTTCGACCATCCGAATCGTTTCTAAAATATGATTGACTTCCATCTTCCAACCTCCAATTATAATTTATGCATCGCTTCAAAAATTTCTTCATTTTGAATGCTGATTTTCACACCTAACGTTTCGCCAACTTCAGACAACGCTTTTCGTGTGTGCTCAAAATCTAATTGCGGATTTAGTTCGAGAACCATCATCATTGTAAAGTAGTCTTGCATAATCGTTTGTGTCACATCAACAATATTAATATTTAATTCTGCTAATTTTTGACTCACCCCAGCAATAATCCCTACTTTGTCTTTTCCAATAACTGTTAAAATACCACGCATCTAACCACTCCTTTTTTCTTTTTATTAGTATAGCACAATCACTAATAAAAAATGTGAAATTTTTAACGTTTATCTAAGAATAAACGAACATTTTTTTAATTTTAGATCCAATTATCCATTTTTGAACAAATCTTTAATAGAAATCGCTTATCCATGATTGTTTTTAGATGCCAAAAAAGGATTCCTTTATCAACGATAAAAGAATCCTTTTTATTACAAGACTTTATTTAAAAAGTTTTGCGTACGTGGATTTTTAGGAGCGCCAAAGATTTCACTTGGTGTGCCCTCTTCTTGAATAATGCCTTCATCCATAAAAATCACACGGCTAGCTACTTCACGTGCAAAGCCCATTTCATGCGTCACAACGACCATCGTCATCCCTTTATCAGCCAAGTTTTTCATGACAGATAAAACTTCCCCAACCATCTCTGGATCAAGGGCTGAAGTCGGCTCATCAAATAATAAGACATCGGGATCCATTGCTAATGCACGAGCAATCGCAACCCGTTGTTGTTGTCCACCAGAAAGACTTGCTGGATAACTATCACTCTTGTCCTTTAGTCCTACTTGTTCAAGTAAATTTAAAGCTTTTTCTTTTGCTTTTTCTTCGTCTTCTTTCTTAACTTTAATCGGGCTAATCGTTAAATTTTGTAAGACGGTTTTATGAGGAAAAAGATTAAAACTTTGAAAAACCATGCCCATTTTTTGACGTAATTGATCGATGTTGGCTTTCTTTGCCAAAATATCTTGTCCCTCAAAGACAATTGAACCGGACGTCGGTTGCTCTAAAAGGTTCATACAACGTAAGAAGGTACTTTTTCCGCTACCAGAAGGCCCAATAATAACGACCACTTCGCCTTTTTTTATCGTTAAATCGATCCCTTTTAAGACTTCATTTTTGCCAAATGTTTTATGTAATTGATTAATTTTAATCATTCGTATTCATTCTCCTTTCCGCTAGACCTAGTAGACGCGATAAGCTAAAGGTTAAAGCAAAGTAAATTAACGAAACAACGACGTATGGCAAGAATGGTTTGAAACTTGCGCCTTGAACGTTACCTGCTTGGAAAATTAATTCTGAGACACCAATAACTGAAACAACTGATGACTCTTTAATAACTGTGACAAATTCATTTCCTAATGCTGGTAAAATATTTTTAATCGCCTGCGGTAAAATAATATGACGCATCGCTTGTGCTTGATTCATTCCTAATGAACGCGCGGCTTCTAATTGACCACGATTGACCGCATTAACCCCAGCACGAATAATTTCTGCCACATAGGCTCCACTGTTTATTGATAGCGCAATGCAACCGGCAGCTAATCGTGAAACTTCAAATCCTAAGATCCCTGTTCCAAAGTAAACAATGAAAATTTGTACAAGTAAAGGTGTTCCGCGGACGTACTCTATATAAATTGTTGCTAAAATACGCATTAATTTATTTTTAGCTAATTTCATAAATGCAAGCAGTCCACCTAACAGTGTCCCGAATAAGACCCCAATGAAAGCTAAGAAAATCGTATAACCTGCGCCACTAATATAAAAAGGTAAATATTTCTTAAAGAAACCTTCATCGTCTTCGATTAAATATTGGTTAGCTTCTTCTTGATAGCCCTCTAATAAATTATTATCAATAATTTCTGTAATTGAAGCATTAATTTTCTCTTCTAGAATCGGAGCATTTTTCGAAAAAGCAACCGCAACATCTTTATTTGCATCTTCAAAAGAAGCCTCTGAAAAAATGATATCATCATGGCGGTCAACGTAACCTTTAGCAACTGGTCCTTCTAAAATCGCACCTTCAACCTTTTTGTTTTTTAAATTTAAAATGACATCTGGAATTTTTTGTAAAGAAACAGTCGAAGCATTCGGCATTTCTGACAGAGCCAATTCTTCTTGAGTCGATTGTTTTTGAACTGCGACTGACAAACCGTCAAAATCCTCAATTGAGACTAATGAGTCTTTATTTTCTTTGCGGATTAACAATTTTTGTTCGATTTTCATATATGATTTTGAAAAACTAACTTCTTTTAAGCGTTCTGGCGTTGGTGACATACCTGAAATAATCAAATCGATTTTTCCAGTTTGGAGTGCACCAAGAAGTGCATCAAATCCCATTGCCTCAATTTCTAATTCGGCACCTAAATCTTCCGCAATTTTTTTAGCAACAGAAATATCAAAACCGACAATTTTTTGTTTTCCATCAACTTCTGCATAAAATTCATAGGGGGCGTAGTCAGGTGATAACCCCACGATCAAAGTCCCTCTTTCAATAATTTGGTCATAGGCTGGATCTTCAGTAGTTGCTCCCACATGAGCCGTTGGTATAAAGTAACTGGCTAGTAAAAGTAAACTCATGAAGAAGAAAAAGCCTTTTTTAATTTTCATGTTTTATTCATTCCTTTCAATATAAATGTATAAAAATACATTAAAAACGCTAATAAGCATACCACAAATCAGCTAATTGGAGAAGGATTACTTACTCAAAAATCCATTTTTCTTTTAAAAAAGCAAAAAACAACAAACGGACAAGTCACTTATCCATTTGTTGTCGCACTTTATTTTTTTAATCGCGGCATTTCGCCTGACCATTCAAATGCTTTTTTAGCAACAATCACCGCGATAATTTCATTTAGAATTGCAGCTGCAGCAATAGTTCCTTGAATAATTACGGCTGATTTTGGGTCAAACATATTCAATGAACTCACAGCAATTCCCGTAAAGACTAACGACACACCAGAGTGAGGTAATAACGTTAATCCCAGATATTTTTGAGCCGTTTTAGCACCAAAGTAGGCCCCACTATATTTTCCGAAAGCCCGAGAAAGGATATAAATCAAAGTAAAGACTCCCGCACCTAAAATCAAATGATAATCTAACGGTGCTCCTAGGTTAACAATTACGATTAATAGGGAGATACCTAAAATTGGATTGAAAGCACTCATAATTTGGTGCAATCTTTCTTTTGAAACAAGATTCGCAAAAACAGCTGAAAAAGCCATCCCGATTAACATGAAGTTAATCATTTCTGCACCTAACACTTGTTGATTAATGTAAATACCAACCGATCCGGCAATTAAGATGAATGAAACGAGTAAAAGCTGCGTTTGAATTTTTGATCTTTCTTTTTTTAAGAAAAGACTTGAAAGATAACCAACAACAGAACCGATAGCCATTGGTAAAAGAATCATAATCGACAAGGTTGCACCCAATGAAGTCGATTGATTGCCATTTTTCGTTGCTGTGATAATCCCATTAATACTAAAAAACATGATAATTGCGATGACATCATCTAAAACAGCCATCGGAATCAACGTTTTCGTAACAGGTCCATCGGTTTTAAACTCTCTAACAATTGATAACGCAGGAGATGGAACGGTTGCTAGCGCGATACTTCAGAAAATCAATGATAAATAAAGAGGAATCTGCATGAAGTAAAAAATAGCTGCAAAAATCAAAGTGACAATCAAAAAAGCTCCAAGAGATTGGGTTAAAGTTGTTATTAAAATCTGTTTCCCTGATTTTTTCAAATCTTTCAAGACCAATTCAGTCCCAATCATCAGTCCGACGCTACATTCGAGCAAACTTAAAAGCATTTTGTACCAACCAGCCGCTAATAGTGACTCCCCCCATTAAACCAAAAGCATGAGGGGGCCTAGAGCCATCCCGGCTAACAACCATCCCAAAATTGCTGGCATTTTAAATTGGTGACAATTTTTCCCATAACAAATGCAATAACTAAAACCATTAATAATTTAAAAACTAACAAGATCTGACATTCCTTTCACTAATGAAGAAAATAATATTGATAAAATAAATCTCTACTTACTTTCTAGTTTAGGACAGCTTCTTGACTTTTCTATGAATATTTCAAGAATAAGGTACACTTGTTTTTCCACGAAAGCCACGATTGGCATAGTAAGAATCCGCACCATTGTGATAGGTAAAAGTACGATTATACCTTTTATCACCAAATAAGGCTCCACCAAGATTACGAACCTCTATTGGTGTGGCTAACCAACTTGAAGTTTTTAAATCAAAAGTTCCTAGTGTCTGTAAATAGCCATACTCTTCTTCGGAAAGTAACTCGATCCCCATTTGTTGCGCACAATTTACTGCGCTATTTTCTGGTTTATGTTTTTTTCGTGCATTTAAAGCAACATCATCGTAACAATAGCTGCGACGACCTTCCGGGGATTCAGCTGAACAATCGTAAAAAAGATAGCCCGATTGCTGAAGATCGACTGCCACAACGTCCGGTTCGCCTCCAGTTTTTTCCATTTCTAAAAGAATCGCAAGTACCGCTGGGTTATTTTCTAGTGCCTCTTTAACGGGGGCCCAAGTTAATTGCGGATGACGCTCCATATGTTTAGAAAAACGTGCTTCGAGGATAACAATTAATTCGTTTTGGGTTAAATGACTTAAATCTAGCGTTTTTTTTACCATATTCTCAACTCCAATTATTTGTATTCACAAGACTCAAGATGGTCATTGACCATACCAATCGCTTGCATAAAAGCATAAATTGTCGTACTACCTATAAATTTAAAGCCCCTTTTTTTCATTTTACGACTAATTTCATCAGATAATGTTGTCTTAGCAGGAACTTCAGATAATTGCTGCCAATGATTCACCTGTATCTGATAATCATTAAAGCGCCAAAAATAGTTATCGAAACTTCCGAATTCTGCTTGTATTTCTAATAATAATTGTGCATTATGAATCGCCGCTTTAATTTTCAAAGGATGTCGAACAATTCCAGGATTGTTCATCAAAGCTAAGTATTTTTCCTCATTATAGGCAGCTACCTTTGCAATTTCAAATTGATCAAATGCTTGTCTAAAATTTTCTCTTTTATTTAATATTGTTACCCAGCTTAATCCTGATTGCATGCTTTCAAGGACGAGCATCTCAAAAAGTCTTTGGTCATCGTGAATGGCTTTGCCCCATTCATTGTCATGGTAAGCTTTTTCAAGTTGACTGCCATTTGCCCAATCACAGCGCATAAAATTCCCTCTTTCTATTCTGAATCTCCAATGATTGTTGCGCGTAAAATTTTATCCATTTTTTTACCTTTTGCAAGCTCATCGACTAATTTATCTAAATAGCGGATTTCTTTCATTAGAGGGTCTGCAATTTCTTCAATACGAACACCACAAATGATACCGGTAATTAACGAGCGGTTTTCATTTAATTTCGGCGCTTGTTCAAAAAAAGTCTCAAAATTTGTTTCTGCTGCTAGATGTTGTTCAATTTCCACTTGTTTATACCCTGTCAACCATCGGACAACTTGATCGACTTCTTCTTTCGTACGGCCTTTTTTCTCAACTTTGGTAATGTATAGTGGATAAACACTAGCAAAACTCATCGTATAGATGCGGTGCTTCTTCATTTGTCATTCTCCTTTTTGTACATCTGCGTTAAATATCTTTGCATATTCTGATCTTCTACCAAATTATAAGAAAATCCCAAACTTTCAGCAATTTCTATGCCTAATTCTCGAAATAAATAGCATGCATTAAAAATTGCTTGCCAAATTGCCTCTGGATTTGGATTAGGATAAGTCTTTAAATAAGCTTCATAACGCTCTTTCGTTAATAACATTTCGTAATATTTACCAAATAATCCTGTCGTGATTTGAAAATTATTTTTTTGGGCAACCGACCAGTCAACTAATTGAAACAGTTGTGGATGTACAATTTCATAATACATCTTTAACACGTATGGTATTTGGTGCCGATTTAGTCCTTTGGCAACATTATTCAAACACCACCAAAATTCGTTACAGACACCATGGAACTCGATCTGTGATGGTTTTTGAATCCAATGAAACTGGTCATTTGCTTTCGCTAAATCAGGTAAAAAATCATCTTTATCCAATAATTTTATTGTTAACGTATCTTCTAAGTAACGATCGAGCGCAACTTTTTTGATATCTAGATGTAAATCAATCCGATTACCATCACTAAAAAGCATCAACCAGGTGTAAGATTCTTGTTCATTGTGATCCCCTCCCCAACCGAAAGCTTTTGAATTCGGTTCTTGCATCACCGCAATCTCACCGAATTTTTTTAACCATTCGGGGTTATTCAAAAAGGGAATCACGTCATTCACCACGTACACAATATCAAAATCTTGATATTCATCTTTTTTGACATTAGGATTAGTACGAGAACCATTTAAATAAACGGCACGAATCCGCTCATCTTGTTTGGCAATCTCTAAAATCATTTGGAACATCTCTTCTTCTGTTCGCATTTTTTCACCTTCTTCAATTAATAAACCGCTAGCCATTCTTCCTTATAATTATAACAATTTATTTTTTATTTATCATATCTTTTTCGAGCCTAGTAACCTATAATTAAAACAATGGGCTTTAAATCTGATTGATATGTCAGATGCTCTGATTTACTCAAAAAATTGGGAGGGAAAGTTGTTGGTAAGAAGGGATCATAAACACGTCTATGTTGTCCTCTCGGGTACGGATACGGTTCTTGGAAGAATTATTCAAAAGAAATTAGGCGTCAGCTATAACCATTGTTCAATTTCATTAGATGAAGATTTAGAGCGAATCTATTCATTTGGTCGAAAAACATACTGGCATGTTTTTTCATCTGGCTTTGTTAAAGAAAGCAAAAGCAGTGGATTTTATAAACGATTTGGTAGCACACGAATCATCGTCTTAAAAATTCCCGTAACAAAAAAACAATGGACCCGAATCAAAAGACGAATTGCAACTTTTAAAGCGGAGCAAGATTTATATCGTTATAGTTTAATTGGACTCATTTATTGTGATTTAGGCATCGATGTTAAAAGGAAAAACAAATATTTTTGTTCACAGTTTGTAACAGAAGTTCTAAATTCATCTGGATTAAATTTATTTGATCGGCCAGAAACTTTGATTCGGCCGCACGATTACTTAAACTTAACTGAACCCAAAATTATTTATTGTGGACAAATTCGGAACTATGAATGAAGAGAAACACTTCGACATAATTTCATGTCGCAACCACTTGCTCAATAAAGTGCGTAAAAAAATAGGTCTGTGATTTCTGTCGCAGACCTATTTTTTTGTCAAAACACGTAACATATAGTTTACACAAAGTAATATATATGTTACCATCTAGTCTATAAAGGAGGTCTTGATAATGAAGAATATTCAAATTATGAATCGAGTCAAAGAATCTCGTCTACAACTCGGTGGTTTAACTCAAAATGAACTTGCAAAACAAGTTGGTGTCACACGTCAAACAATGCATTTGATTGAAAATAATAAATACAATCCGACGATTAAAGTTTGCCTACTCTTGGCTCAAGCGCTTCAGACATCAATTGATCAACTATTTTGGATGGAGGAACAAAAATGAAAAAAATAATGACATACGTCCCAATCATACTTATCATCATCTCATTGCGCTTCGTCGGAGACTCATTACTGGCAAAAATATTTTTAGGCATCTTACTTACGATTGCTGTCTTTGCAAAATATAAAAGACATCAACTCTCTGAACAAGAAGTCGAGTATGACGAACGAATTGAAGCAAATATTACAAAATGGTCATTAAAGACACTCTATTTTTTTAATAGCTTATTAATCGTTATTTTATTGATTGCTCAATCGCAATTATTTCCACTATCGATTGATCCTGTCTTTCTTTTACTTTTTTTAATCGCAAGCTTAGTCATCCCTTTTTACTTAATTCCTGTCATTATGAAAAAATTATAGGAGGAAACAAAAATGATCAAAGAAACAATTATCCTAGGCAGTTTTTTATTAATCTCTGGTTACTTGATTGGAATCAAAAAAGCAACGTGGCTTCTAGCTGGCTATAATGAAAAAAGAGTCCTTGATAAGGATAAATTAGCAACGATTGTTGGCATCACTTACGCTATTTTAGGCGCAATATTATTGCTAACAGGTTTATTAGGACTTCCTTTTGCCGAACTTTTCGCACTAATTGCTGTTGGAATTATTGTCCTACAAATTATTTATGTCCAAATAAAAATGGTCCGCTAAAAAAGGCGACAACTCCAACTTAAACATTGGTGTTGTCACCTTTTTAATTTTTATTCTTGGTCGACTCGTACAAAATGATTGGCAGAAACTTCAAGCCATTCAAATTTTTCAGCCAACTCAATTTTTTGTTGAATAACCTTTTTCTTCATTGCTTCCCGTGCTAATTTTGGATCAGCAATCGGAGCGGCTGCTAATAATTTTTTAGTATAGCGATGTTGTGGATTGTCAAACAACTCGTTCGTTGGACCTAATTCAACTAATTTTCCTTGATACATTACCGCAATTCGATCAGAAATATGACGAATCACTGATAAGTCATGGGAAATAAATAAGTAGGATAAACCATACGATTCTTGTAATGATTTTAAAAGTTGAATGATTTGCCCTTGAATGGAGACATCTAATGCTGAAGTTGGTTCATCACATAAAATAAAAGCAGGACGGTTAACGACAGCACGAGCAATCCCTATTCGTTGTCGTTGCCCACCACTAAATGAACGCGGAAGTTTATGAATGGCTTCATCCTTAATACCAACCGTTGCTAAAATTTCAATTGCTTTCTCACGAGCAACGCTTTTTGTATCATTTAGTAAGGGTTCCATGACTAATTCAAGTGCCGTCATTCCAGGATTTAAAGCAGAATATGGATCTTGAAAAATAATTTGCATTTTTTGATACAAACTTTTTTGTTCTTTTCTCGATAAATGAGCTATTTCTTTTTCTTCAAAAAAGACTTTTCCCGAAGTCAGATGCTCTAAATTTAGAATACTCCGACCTAATGTCGTCTTCCCACTGCCCGACTCGCCCACTAAACCAAGCGTTTCTCCTTGTTGAATACTCAATGAAACATCATCAACAGCCCGAACATCACTACGCTCACCTCGCCAGTTTTTGGTCGTAAATACCTTTGTTGCTTGTTCAACACGTAATAACTCTGCCATCAAAATCCCTCCTCTTGCGCGAACCAAACTCGATGTGTTTCAGAGAGTTCTTTTTGGTATAACTCTTCCGGTAAAGATTGATTGTATGAAAAAGATGAAAGGATAGACTCTTTATCACCTAAGTGAGCAGCCTGAAGCAGTTGTTTCGTATAAGGGTGCGTAGCTTGATAAAAAATCTCATCGACGGTCCCTTCTTCGACAACTCGTCCTTGATACATAACTTTAATCAAATCACACATACCGGCAACGACGCCTAAATCATGTGTTACCAAAATAACTGACAACATTTTTTCTTCTTGTAATTGTTTGATTAGGGCAAGAATCTGTGCCTGAATCGTTACATCTAATGCAGTTGTTGGTTCATCCGCAATGAGTAATTTGGGTTCCGCTAGTAAAGCCATTGCAATCATCACACGTTGCCGCATGCCACCAGATAATTCGTGCGGAAATTGCTTCATCCTTTTTTCAGGTAATGAGATACCCACATTTTCTAATTCTAATACCGCAAGTTTCTCAGCCTCTTTTTTAGACATTTTTTTATTACGCTGAATAACTTCGACTAAGTGATAACCAATTCTTCTCAATGGGTTCAAAGAGGTCATCGGATCTTGAAAAATCATTGAGATTGGTAACTGTTTTGAAATTTCCTCTACCTGTCCGTCAAAAATAAATTGCTCAAATGAAGCAGTTACCTTATCTGGTAAAATATTTAGAATACTTTTCATCGTCATACTCTTACCACTACCCGATTCACCGACAACTCCAACAACTTTCCCTCTAGGCACGGCTAAATCAATATCCTTTAAGAGGATTTGTGTTTCTTTTTTATGATGGTAAACAGCCTGTAGCCCTTGAATTTCTAATATATTTTGATTCATGAACTAGACCTCCCTTTGCAAAATAGCTTTAATCATATCCCCGAGATTATTGAAGGAATAGACAGTTAAAACAACAAAAAGGCCTGGTAAAATGGCCATATACGGTGCTCGTTGTAAACTGCTTTGCGCATTTTGCAATAAACTTCCCCAAGAGGCCATCGGTTGCTGGATACCTAAGCCTAAGAAACTCAAGGCTGATTCAGTCATGATGGCACCTGAAATACTAGCTGATGCTGCGACAATTAACGTAGGTAAAACGGCAGGAAACACATGCTGGAATATAATTTTCCCAGCAGAATGACCGATAAATTGACCATAAAGAACGTATTCCCGTTCCTTAGCCGCCAACGTTTCCCCTCGAATGAGCCGTGCAATACTCATCCAAGAAAATCCACCGATTACAATAATAATCGTCGATAAACCAGGACGTAGAAAAACACTTAACACGATAACTAAAACTAACCAAGGAATGGCCGATAAGACATCCACAATGCGCATTAAAAGATTGTCGATCCAACCACCAAAATAACCTGAGACCAAGCCAACCAATGTTCCAATTGTTGTTGCTGTAATCATCGCAAGGACACCGACAAGTAAAGAAACACGCCCTCCATAAATTACCCGAATAAAATAGTCACGTCCAACTTCATCAGTCCCAAATAAATGACTCCAACTTGGCGCTTGTGACATATTACTGACGTCGGTTGCATTGGGATCAATCGGTAAAATTGGTGCAAGTAATGACAAAGATAGAAGTAAAAGTAAATAAATTAAAGAAAAGGTGTATACCGGAGATGAAAATACAATGCTTCGAAATTTACTCATGACGTACGCCCCCTTTTGCGAATTCTAGGATCGACGATAGAATAAAGCACATCGGATAATAAATTACCTAAAATGACTAATGTAGCGGAAAGTAGCATCATCGCCATAATCACCGGATAATCTAAACTTTTCGTAGCACTCATTAAATAAGGTCCTACGCCAGGCCATGCAAAAATCGTTTCCGTAATAATGGCACCCGTAACTAACATTGGTAAAGCTAGACCAATTTGCGTGACGATTGGAATTAAAACATTTCGGCTAATATGGCGACTAAAAATCTGCCATTTGCTTGCATGGAATGCGCGTTGAACCGTTACGTAATCTTCAGAAACTTGTTGCATCGTCGAAGAACGAATATAGCGCGTTAATTCAGGGAAGAAGGCAACGGTTAATGTGATGTAAGGTAAAATAAAATGATTAAAATAATCGGCTAAATCCCCCTCTTTACCAACTGTATGCATACCGATAATTGAGAACCAATTTAAACGGTAACCAAAGAAGTAAATTAAAATCATCGCAAACCAAAAAGTTGGTACAGCAATACCAATCGACGCAACCCCATCAATTAAACGATCTAAAAACTTTCCTTTATTTGCACCGGCTAGTAAACCTAAAGTAATCGCAATAACTAAAGCAGTCACATAAGCTGGTAAAACTAAGCGAATCGTATTAGGAATTCGAACCAACATTTCTTGAGCAATGCTTTTTTGTGTTACAAGTGAATAGCCCAAATCGCCTGTTAAAATATTTTTAAGCCAGACAAAGTACTGCACTAAAAAAGGTTCGTTTAAGCCATAGCGCTCTCTTAATAAATCAATTTGCGCTTGTGACATATTAGGTGTTGTCATGGAATCGATGACATCATAAGGCGCTAAATGAATGAGTGAAAAAACAATAAATGAAATCACAAGTAGCAATGGAATGGCTTGTAAGATTCGTTTTAGGATATATTGGAACACCTTTTTCATCCTCTCTATTTGTTTATCGAAAAAGGCTGTGATCAACAATCACAGCCTTTCACTTACTTAATTGTTAATTTTGATAGATCATCAAATGTATAAATCGGAATTAAACCGGCATCTTCTACATTTCCAATTCGATTATTTACAGCTAAAATCTTTTTATTGTCGACAATTGGATAAATACGAGCATCTTCTGCAATCGCACGTTGTAAATCGTCGTATAGTTCTTCACGCTTGGCTGAATCAAGTTCAACAGCTGCTTGAGCAAACAATTGATCTGTCACTTCATTTTTTGTTTGGAAATAATTCGCACTACCATTTGTTTTGAAAAGTGAGCCATAAAGATCGGGGTCATTTCCCATAATATAGCCACCTAAGAATAAGTTGTACTTCGTTGAGTTTGGTTTTTTTAATTCAGTAAAAATCGCAGTTCCGTCGCCACCTTCTAATGTAACGGTAATACCTGCTTGTTGTAATTGTTGTTGAATCAAAGTTGCTTGGATTGTTTGGGCAGGATCGGTCGAACTAAATGCAATATTTAGTTTTAAATCCGTCACACCGGCCTCTTTTAGTAATTCTTTTGATTTTTCAATATTCGTTTCATATTTCTCAACATCTTCCGTTGCAAAGGGATTATTTGGCGGTAAGAATGAATAAGGTGTTGCATAATATTCTTCATCTAAATAAGCGGCTTGATTCAGTTCACCTTTGTTAATTGCAAAAAAGACTGCTTGACGAACTTTCGGATCTTGCAAGGCTTCCGATGCTGTATTAACCCCCATATACCCAACACGGTTTTCCGAATACGGATAAGTTGTAATCGCGTTACTATCTAAATCAGCAATATCAGATGGTAAAACCACCGCTGCATCGACTTCACCTTTTTGTAAAGCCACTTTTGCTGTATCCGTACTTTCAATAATTCGTAGAGTCACATTTTTAATGTTCGCTTGGCCGCCATAATAGTGTTCATTGGCTTCAAACGTCAAGTATTCACCACGTTTGTATTCTTTTAAGCGATAAGGACCAGTACCGACAGCAGGCTTTGATAAGTCGTTGACTGAAAAATCTGCTTCATCTTTAAAGATATGTTCAGGAATAATAAACGTTTCCGTTACAATATTATGTAATGCAGCTGCACTTGGCGATGGTAAGTTAAATTTAACCGTAAAATCATCGACTTTTTCAATCTCAATTGGTTTATCGTCTAACCAAAGTTGATCTGCGTTCCCATTTTCTTTTTTGACTTTTTGTTCATAGGTAAAGACAACATCATCGGCCGTAAAATCTTCACCATCCGACCATTTTACGCCTTCTTTTAATTTAACCGTTAAAGATAAACCATCTGCTGCCGCTTCAACGGATTCGGCTAAGGCATTACGCTGTGTCCCGTCTGTTTCAACAACAACTAATGAGGAGTAAAGCATATTATTCATCGTTAACCCCCAACGATCACTCGTGTTAATCGGGTTTGTCGATGATGGATCTCCACTAATCGCATATGTGAACGTATCTGTATCCCCACTAGCAGCTCCTCCGCTAGTATCTGTATTACTAGTGCCTCCTCCGCACGCAGCTAATAAAAGCCCCGCTGCAATAATCGTTCCGGCTAACCATTTATTTCTTTTCCCCATTAATAAATCCTCCCATTATTTAATTCTATCAAAGGTTTACAATATTTTCCCTTTGATCAATGAAGCAGAACCAACAACAACAATCGCCCATATCTTCATTATTCATATTTTCTGCCTCACCTCCTTAAATAAACATCTCCTTATCAAACAATGCAAAACATTGCTAATAAGGAGACGTTTAGTAACTTTCATCATTTATCTTCATTCTCAAAGATAACACTCTTATCAACATTTCATGTTATTTCTAACACATCGGTAAGAGTTACTTTAACCTAATCTTAATGTACTGTCAACGAATACCACTTGGAAAATTTAATCTTTTACAAGCAACTTATGATATGTTTTATCGATTAAAATCGCTCCTAGCGGGGCCGTGACGACAATCGAAATAACAGCGACCGTTAAAACTATCTCGCCACTCGCTAATCCCATCGCAAGCGGGATCCCACCAATTGCTGCTTGGACGGTTGCTTTTGGAGTATAAGCAATCGCTGTAAAGATTTTTTCTTTTGAATTTAAGTTTGTCTTCAACAAACTAATATAAACTCCAATAATTCTAAAAATCAAACTGCCTAAAACAATCATTATCGCTACTAAACCTGCATTAATCGCGTAATCAACGTTAATTAAAGCACCGACTAAAACAAAAAGCAGTACTTCTGCTCCACTCCACATTTTTGAAAATTTCAAAGATAAACGTGTAGCAACATCAACCTTTAATTGATGGATGGTTGCTCCTAGTGCCATGACTGCAAGTAGTCCAGAAAAACCAATGATTCCTTCAAGCCAACTTTCTAATGTCACTAATAAAAAGGCAATAGATAAAATGAGAATCACTTTAATCGTGTCTCTAATATGAAATTTTGTAAATAGCTGGGATAATCCTAGACCAACGACGATACCGACTAAAATCCCTAAAATAATAGCAATCGGAATGTTCACTAATTGGATCATATCAATCGTTCCCCCTTGTGCTAAACCCGTAAAGGTTGTAAATAAGACAATGACAAAAACGTCATCTACGGAGGCACCGGCCAAAATCATTTGTGGAATACTTTTGTTCGTTCCATAACCTTCTTCCATCAATTTTAACATTCGCGGAACAATCACAGCTGGTGAAACTGCTGCAATAACTGTTCCTAAAATGGCAGCATCGAGTAGACTTAGCCCCAACAATTTAGGACCTAAAAGAAGGATACCTAGGATTTCAAAGCAAGCTGGCACAAAACACATTAACATTGCCGGGCGGCCAACTTTTTTCAAATCATAAATATCTAAATTCAAACCCGCTCGCACTAGGATGATGATAAGCGCCATTTGTCTGAGTTCGGCAGAGATACTTAAAATCGTTGTGTCTAAAAGATTGAACATGTACGGACCTAAAAGAATACCAGTCAGTAGCATTCCTAGTAATGGGGGTAATCCAAACTTTTGAAAGATTTTTCCAAAACTCATCCCTAATAAAAAAATCAATGCAATTGATAATAACATTTTTCCCTCTCCATTCTTCTCCCAGGAATAAAAAAAGCCAATGATCCTGCGAGTATTTTCGCAGAAGTCATCAGCTTGAATAAGCGGTTTAGGTTTTACACCATGGGAGAACCTCATTCCCTACAAAAATCATACTACTTGGGAGAACTACTGTCAATCAGTTATCATCTGTTCTTAGCGATTTTCTTGATTTTCAAAGGTATCTAAAATATGACGGACTTCATCCGTTGACTTTGTTCCCATTAGGCTGACACGTAAATCATTTGCACCTGGAAAACCTTTTACATAAATTTTAAAGAAACGATGTAAGCCAACAATTGAACGTGGCACCATTTGAGCATACTCGTCTTGCAAATCAAGTTGCAAACGCAATAATCCTAGCAATTCTTGACTCGTATGTTCTTTCTTTTTAACTTCAAAGGCATAAGGATTTTTAAAAATACCGCGCCCAATCATAATGCCATCAACCCCATATTGCTCAAATAGCTCCAGTCCTTTTTGACGGTCGGGAATATCTCCGTTGATTGTAATCAAGGTACTCGGAGCAATCTTATCACGTAAAGCCATAATTTGCGGGATGACTTCCCAATGGGCATCCACTTTACTCATCTCATTACGCGTTCTAAGGTGAATTGATAAATTAGCAATCCCTTGTTGCAAAACATGAGTTAACCAATCTTCCATTTCAGACATTTCAGCATAGCCTATTCGGGTTTTGACACTGACAGGTAATCCGCCTGTTTTAGAAGCTGCAATCAATTCTGCTGCAACTTCTGGTCGTAAAATAAGGCCGCTGCCTTTGCCACGTCCAGCAACATTTGGTACTGGACAGCCCATATTAATATCTAGTCCTTTAAAACCCATTTCAGCTAGTGCAATACTCATTTCTTTGAAGTATTTTGGGTTGTCGCCCCAAATATGTGCGACAATTGGTTGTTCATCCTCGGTAAAGGCTAAACGGCCACGAACACTATCTTTACCATCGGGGTGACAAAAACTATCTGAGTTGGTAAACTCAGTAAAATAAACATCTGGTGCGCCCGCTTCTTTGACGACATGACGAAAAACAACATCCGTCACATCTTCCATCGGTGCTAATACGAAAAAGGGCTTTGGCAATTCAGCCCAAAAATTATTGGCCATATTCATTAATTCTCCATTCAATACACTTTTATCTAAGTTGACATGCTTTTCAAAAACATTCTTATTATACTAATAAAAAGCTCAAGAAGCAAAGTCCTTGTCTTATTTGACAGAAGTCTCTTCCTCAGACAAAATGAAGTAGAAAACAATAAAAAACGAAGGAGGACAACAGTAAGTGATTACGACCGAAGATAAAAAATATTTACAACGTTGCATTGAGCTGGCTAAGCAAGCATTAGAAGAAGGCGATGAGCCTTTTGGTTCGGTGTTGGTTGCTGAAAATGGTGAAATACTTGCTGAAGATTATAATCATGTCGCAACTGGTGACCATACGCAGCATCCAGAATTTGCACTAGCACGCTAGGCCGCAGCAAATTTAACCCCTGAGGAGCGACAAAATGCCACCGTTTACACTTCTGGTGAACATTGTCCGATGTGCGCTGCCGCTCACGGCTGGGTTGGACTAGGAAGAATAGTCTATGCCAGTTCATCACAACAATTAGTTGAATGGTTATCATCTTTTGGTATCAAACCTGGAAGAGTACGCAACTTAGCGATTGAAGAGGTGATTCGCGATACCATAATTGATGGTCCCAATTTGGAATTATCCGAACAAGTACGTTTATTGCAAAAAAAATTTCATACAAAGTAAGCTGAGAAGAAAAATAATCGAACTAACGTTAAATTTCACAGAGAAATAAGAGGCAACTGTTTAAATAAAAATCAACAAATAAATAAAATACAAACCCCGTGAAATCAGTGTATTAAAGCATCGATTTCATGGGATTTGTATTTTTAAAGCCTTTTATCGTCTTCTATGCTTGTTTGTTACTTTTGTAATTCTGCTAAAATATGATTGTATCCTAATTCTTTTGCATAGTCTTCCGCTGTTTTGCCAGCATGATCGCGCAACGTTTTATCTGCCTGATATTTCAAAAGTTCCTGCACGATTTCCAAATAAATTTGTGAACCGTCTGTTAAAGCAACTGCCTCAATTAGAGCGGTATAACCAAAATTATTTTGATGATTAATCTCAGTACTACCTTCTTTTAGTAACAATTGAACATTTTTTAGATGCCCTTTTTCAGCAGCTGGTATCAAAGCGTTGCCGCCGTAACGATTAACAATCGCTTGATTTGGTTGACTATTTTCCAGCATATAGGCAAGGATTTCCGTCTTTCCTTGGGCGCCTGCATATAAAAATGGGCTGTCTTCTATATGATCTTGTAGATTGATATCTGCCTTGGCATCAATTAAAGCTTTGGCTATTTCAATCTGATTATTATGTGTTGCAATTAATAAAGGACTTTCGCCTCGGTTATTTCGCTCATTCAAATCATAATTAGGATCTTTTAAAATTGCTTGTACTTGTATGAGATTGGCTTGTTCAACTGCTGTGATTAGTTCTCCTGCTACATAATTCATTTCATCACGTCCTTTTGCTTCACTGATGATCGTACTAGTTGTCGTTAAATCTTGTATCAATGATTCTCTAGAAATTTCACTATTTTTTAAACGACTGCTTGTTAACAATAGTAATACCATTGTCATGAGTAAGATTGTCCTTTTTTTCATCCTCATTCAACCGATTGCGGTTTTTTTACGATACATTCAATCTCAACATCCGCCCCTAAGGGTAATTCATAGACCGCAACACACGTGCGAGCTGGAAATGGCTCGTTAAACATCGTTTGGTAAACGGCATTCATCTCTTCAAAATATTTCATGCCAGTTAAATAAACATTAACTTTGACTACATCATCCAAAGTCACATTCGCTTGACTCAACGCATCTTTTAAATAGTGAAAACTCTTAGTCGTTTGTGTATGAATATCGTATTTCTCTCCATCATAATCCGCACCATTGTAACCTGTTTGACCAGAAAAATAAATGAACTCACCTGCATCAATTCCATGTGAATAAGGTCCTGATGACGTCATCGATTGACCCGTATATGCTTTTCGTCCCATATTCGCCTACCTCTTTCTTTTTCTATCTTATCATAAAGTGACCATACAATGCTCTTTTAGAATTTTTCAAAAATGGCGTATCATCTCCGCAGCTAATTTCACAGGATTGGTTTTGAGATAAAAAAACGGCGAGGAAACCCTCACCGATTCGTACGTATTCACGTTTTAGATTCTTACTTACTAACAAATCCTGATAAGACATCTACATTTTGTTAAAAATTTTCATTACCAAAGCTTAAAACAACCTCTTCATCCAGATTGATAAAGCCGTATGTCGATGTCAAATCTTCTTGATTAGGCTTTAAGGGCGAGTCAATCATTTCATCCTCAAATAGGTCAATCATCACAGGTAGAACACCATGATTGTACTCCCCAATACTTGAAAATTTGGGTTCCAAGACATATTGTCCCTGTTTGTCGATAATTCCAAATTTATCATTCTATTGAGTAATCGCATAACCATTTCTATAAACAATTTTATCTTGAAATTTTGGTTCAATAATAATTTCTCCTGTTTTTGGATCTAAAATACCAAATTTGTCATCAAGTAAAAGGGTATAAACATAATCGTCAGGATTTTTTTTAACGGAACTATTAACAACTGCTTGATAGGTTGGTTCAAACAAAATTTCACCTTGGTCATTGATTAGACCATATTTCTGATTGATGGCTGTGATGAACAATTGATCGCCGGGTACTTTATAAATACCGTCATATTTCGCTTCGACTTTCATATTTCCCGATTTATCTGTCAGCCCCCATTTACCATTCATCTTCACAGGTGCTACCTCTCCGATAAAACTCAAACCGTCCTCAAATTTCAAATCAATAACAAGCTCATCCTTGTCATTAGTATATCCAATTTTTCCCGGTTCATTCATGAAAGGAATCATTCCAGAACCATATGGGCGTACATTCTCGTAAGCAGGTTTTAGTAAAACTTTTCCATCGGAATTGATAAACTCTGCTTTACTTCCTTGGGTTAAAACAACTGAAGCCCAACCTTCACTAAAATCTGATGCCGAAAAATACTTACCTGGGATGCCTTCTTTACCCGCTCGATCGATAAAACCATATTTTGCTTCACCATTGGCATCGTTTTTGACAAACAAACTTCGATCATCAAAAAAACTCATTAATTTCTAGATATTCTGGTTTTGTAATGACTTTACCTTCATTATCTACGACTCCCCATAATTCGCCCTGTTTAAACTTATAGTAACCTTCGCCTAAATCGATAAGTTCATCAATGGTACCTTCAACAATTGGCTCTGCTTGTTTACTTAATAAGGCTTTAGGGACACCGAAATCATTGATAATGAAAAATTTTCTCCTTCTGAAACTTCCACGGATGATACAAAGAAGGATTCCATTCAAATTGAAGTGGCATCGTTAGAAAACAAGAACTCTCCTTGGTAGTCTTTAATTGCTGCTATGTTTTCTTCAAGATTAAGCTCTAAAAAAATATAATCTTGATACTCTGCTTGGTTCCCCTTTGAATCTTCTATCGGACTGTTACTCGTTTCTGCCACTGCTGAAGATCCGCCTGTTGTTTCTTTCGTTGTTCCGCATCCAGACAGAGCAGCTGAAATAGCTAAAATTGAAAGCCATCCGTAAATTTTCATCTCCTCATCCACTCACTTATTTTATTAACGACTTATTTTATCGCTTTACAACTTTATTCTAAATTAAAAACGAATTAGCTGTCAAATTCGGTTAGAGAATTCATTTTCTGTCTCTAATGATTATTTTTTTAAGTATAAAAGCGGAAAAGGTCCACGTTCTTCAGGAAAAACAAATAACATTTCTAATTTCTGATTTTCTACTCCCATAAAGCCTAAAATTTCGTTGTCAGGATTTTTAGAATGACAAGATGTTCGACAGCCACTATCGCCTGTGACACAAATTTTGCAATGTGATCAATATCTTTTTCAGTCAAAAAATGATGAGTCTCAACAACCGATTGACGCCAAACATGCGCAAATTCACTGACTAAATCAGGAGTCGGCGCTGATATTTCAAGTAGTTCCAAGATAGAACCTCCTAAAAAAGGAATGCTTATCCACTTTTACTAAGCGATGGAGCATTCCTTATATTGACTATTTATTAAAAATTTTCGGACCTTTACGCATATTCTTACGATCATTCTTTGGGACATCGACTTGTTTTGAACGTCCGCCACCTTGTTTCTTTTTAATTAGTTCTTTCATTTTTTCTTTTGTATCCATTATGACACTTCCTTAATTAATATCCATTTTGTTCTTAGAGAAAATATAAGTGGATGCATCCACCAATCACTGCTAGCGAAAATAAAATTTTGCTTAGCAATTCTTTTTTGGGAAACCTATTACCGATAATAAAAGCCACAACTGCTAAAATTCCCCAAGATAAACTTAGTATTTTCTCAATCATTTCATTGCTTGGTAAAGAGGTATAAATAAGATAGGATAAAAGAAGTCCTAAAATCGTGTTCCAAATGAATCCAATCGTTCCCTCACTGTTCCTATATAGTAAAAATTGACCAATTATGACTAGTATAATTAAACCAATAAACAGTAACATTAATACGCCCATTGTCAACCCTCATCCCTTCTCCATCCGTTAAATATAGCACAGTGAAAATTATTTTGAAAGGTAAAAAGCACATTTTCATGACGATATTTTCAATCTTTCACTGTTCTTTAATTAATTTTAAAAAAATTACGATTCTATCTGTTTTCCGATAATTTTCTTGATTTTCTTGATTGGAAATGGTGCATCGGCTTCCGTAAAATAGTCAATTGCAACAATCTTTCCTACTGTAACTTCACCTTGATTACGAATTGGGACTTTTACCCAATCACCAACGACAAGTGTTGGGTCATCTGTCAAATAGTGATAAGATTTTTCATTGCCTTTAAACACTACACTACAAAAAACAAAATCCTTTTCTGTTCGCTTCTTTTTCAGGTAAATTGCTGGATTGAAAATCTCCGTTAAATTAAAATCATTCATTAATAAAGCAGCTTCGCTAATAAACTCCTCCCAATCCTGAGGTAAACCATTCTGGTCAAAATCTCCACTAATTTGTTGTTTAGAGCCATCTGCAAAATTAATTTGGATTTGATATTGCCTTGTCACAGTCAAATCAGAAATCACATCAGGCGGATCACCAAGCACTTTTTGAAAGAGCTCTTGGGTTCCAAAAAAATGGAGTAAACTGGAAATGGCATATTTCGCAATATATTTATGTCTTGTCTCATAATAGTCGCCCAGCGATTGAGCATAATAAATCCCACCAGATTCTCGGTCAATAATCAATTCTTCTTGATACGTTTGCCCATAATCAGGAGCTTCTAACAGTTGTTCTTGCCGTTGATAGGCTACCGTTATTCGATTAATCGGATTAAAAACTGCCTGACCGTCAAAAATAAATAAATCGGCCCTTTTTAAAATTTCACGAATATAATACGAAAGGTCAAAATCCGAAACAACGGCTTGAGGAAACAAAGAACCGCTAAAGTAAAAAGTTTCAGCTTGCGTATTTTGAATTTCAAGGTCCCAATTTCCCACGTCCGTAACAAAAATATCCGGAAGCGCATGACTAAAATACTCTGTAAACACTTGAAAAAGCTGCTGAACTGCCGCTTGACTAATTTTCCATTTCGAAAAACGGAGAAGTTTATTAAAACCGTTATAAGCAAACAAGCTGATTTGCCCATGATTATTAATCGTCAGTTGCTGTTCAATTTCCTCGTCAGCCTTTGGCATGACACCATAGCCGAAATTATTTGAGATCAATTTAATTGTTTGAATCTGACCATGAAAAAGCCCCTGAGCTTCTTTAGCTAATTGTTCCATTTTATTTAAAGCTAGTCGCAACCAATCGCTACTCTCTATCTCTAAATCCCTCAATTGAGAATCAATCAAAGTCCCTAACTGTTCTAAGTCTTCGATTGCCGCAACTTTATTTTTCAATTCTTCATTTGTGAAAGTAACGCCAATAAATTGGCTGGAATCGGGATGATTAAAATGCAACTGTTGACATTCTTGCATCAAGGAAGCGACGACTGTCGATACAGAAGGCCACTCATCACCTGTCAAGACTGTCAACCACCGATTGGCAAATGCCTGAATTTTTTCCAAACGCTTCACATCTTTCCCTCCTTTAGCTTTCGAACAAATAAAATTGTTTTATTTGATAATGGTTCATTAACTTCTCGAGATATTCCCCGTGAAAAACAAACGTTTGATCATTGCGATTCGGATGAAAAGCAACCGCAGGATGGGTCGTAATTGCTTTTTCAACATAGTAATAAATCATCTTATTTCTATCATTGGCAACATTCAATATAGAGACGGCGCCAGGGGTTACCTTTAGTTCAGCCCATAAATCTTCCTTTGAGGCGAAACTTAATTTTTTTTCGTCCGTCATAATTGCTAGCTTCTCTAAAGAAATAATGGTATCTTCTCGTAAACTAAACAAATAATAGGCACTTTTCTTTTTATTGCGTAAAAATAAATTCTTAATTTCTAAAATCTCTTCATCAAATACTAAATTTTTCGCTTCTTCTACCGTAAATACAGGAGGGTGTTCGTATAAATGATACGGAATCTGATACGTATCAAATACCTTTTGAATCGAATTCATCATAACATTACTTACCTCTGATTATTTTTTTGCGGGGGATTGATTTCGATAGAGTTCGATAGCTTCTCCGTCGTCTAGAGTTTATTTGATCATATCGTAGGCAATCATAGGCTGCCCTTGCTCCTCAACATTGTCATACGTTATTGTAAAAGAGTAGACAAAGCTATCTGGATAATTGTATTTTATTAAAAAGCTTCGAAGATCTTGAGCGACCGAACCCGTTAGCTCGCTTTCTAAATAACGTTCTTTACGATTTGTGAAAGCTCCAATCTCACAGGGTCTTTCAGTTTATATGTGGTTGCTGAAGCCTTATCCATCACATTGAATTTTCCTTCAGCGTAATCTTGAAACCATTGCAGATAATCGAGCTGAACAGTATTCAAGTTTGATGACCACCTTTGTGTATCAAATGTCTCCTTTAACATTAGTTCTGGTGTTATCAACTCACCTTTTGAAAGCTGTTGATTAAGATGACCGCCTAATGTCTCGATTGCTTTTCTAAAAATTTGTTCTTGATTACCAAATAAAAAGTAAACCTGACCATCTGGAAAGCCATAACGAATTCGTTGTGCATTCTTAGTCTCTCGCTCATCATAAACAGCCGAAAACGTTTGGGTTTGTTGTGGTTCATCCTTCAGAAATAAATTGAAAGCAACCGTATATTTTGGTTCGTTTTGAATCGTTACAGGCACTGAAAAATAAGGATTTGGGTACTTCAATTGTGGCTGATGATAGGTCGTATCACTAAAATCAATTGTATAAGCCAGTCCTTTTTCACTAGGATTAATCAGCGTTTCAATTGAATGTTGGATATCTGATTGATTTTGTTTTACAAAGTCGTCCATATCCGTCGTTACTTTCTTTTGACACGATAACAAAAGATTCGTTAAAATGACCAAACTGCTTAAAACAATCACTTTTTTCCCCACTGATTTCCCTCCTATTTTTTTATTCTGGCAAGTCAATAACAATTGAATGATTATTCGGGATATTTTGATCCTCCACAGATTGTTCAACACTCGAAGACAATCTTGGTGCGAATTCTTTTAATGTTTGGTAACGAGAGTCTTGATAAATGGCTACTTTATCAGCCTCACTTAACAAGTTATTACCAGTAAAATAGCGTAAGTTAGCTTCTCCGACTATTTTGGCCAGTGAGGCAGCATCCTCTTTCATTCCAGACTGTATCAAGAAATTCAACGCCATTTGTTCTCCGACTTGACGATATTTATTAGCGAGAAATTCTGGATATTGACTTAAATCTGAATTTTCTAATTGGTTTTCCGTAAAATAAGGCCGCGGATCAAATGCTTCAACTTCATAGCTTATTTTGTTATCTTGTAGTTTTAAATGACCAATGTGACTACCTGCCGTGCTAAACGACGACGTACTAATCTCATAAAAAGTTGGATTTTTACTATCTTGCATAATATTTTGTAAATGAATATGACCGGTCATTGCTAGCGGTACATGGTATTGTTCAACTAGTTCCAGCACTTGTTGGGCATTGTTTAAAACAAACCCTTCCGTTACGTTCTCATTATGAGCCAATAAATTATGATGCATAAAAATTAGCGGAACTTTCTTCATTGATTGAGCTTCTATCAACATATTCTCTAGCCAATCGAGTGTTTTTTCTGATAACTGGCCCTTGGTAATCGGTTCTGTTTTTGAAAAACGATCCGAATAAATATTACTGTCTAGCATTAGTAAACGGTAATCCTGCAAATCAACTACATAACTGAGTGAATTTTTATCACTTGAACTACTCATTTGGTAACCATCAGCAAAAGCTTCCTTAAAATCTGCCGGACTAATTTGATGCGCAGTAATTTGTTGCCCATTAACGAATTTACGGGCCCAACCATTATAAATATCATGGTTGCCAGGAATAGCTAAAACGGCAATTCCCGCTTTTTTTAATGGTTCAAAAATTTCAGCCATGTGTTCTAAACTTCGTTGCTCCCCATTGAGCGTTGTATCACCGGTAATGATAATACCTGTTGGTTTTTCATCTAAAGCTTTTTTAACAAAAGCATCTAAAACCTGAGTCGTATAACGAATGTCTGTGCCAATTGTCGTCGACTCAAATTTACGAAATCGCTCACTATCTTCAAATAAATCATCCGAATAAAAATGATTATCGGAAATAACCCAAAAATGAGGCTCCTGCACATGATTCAATGCCATCGCCTCTGTTGCTCCATCTTGACCTTTGACAAGTTGCTGTTGTACAAAGAAAAGTGAGGATATGATTATCAAAATCAAAAATATAATTTTTAAACTTCTTTTTTTGAACAAGGGAAATCCTTCCTTTATTAGCGTTTTTGTGAATTTCGTACAATTTAAGTATATGTTATCCCATAGACTTTTGCACTTGATTCGCTTAAAAATATTCTTTCACTTGAATGACAAAAAATTCAACAGACAAAAGAAATCCAACAGACTTTTAACTAACTAGCGTAGCATTAGGTGATGTAATACAATTCCAAAAATATTGACTACTTAAAAACGCCTATTTTTTACTGGTTTGAATACGGCATTAGGAATAGTCCACCAGTGCGGAACATTCGTCCACTGAATGCGGGCAAAAAGTCCACCAAGTGCGAAAATAATCGTCCAAATTGATAACCTTCTGTATACTTAATTTATGTATGAGTTTTCATACAAATAAGTTACAGGAGGTTATTTTTGTGATCAATTATCATAAAATTCTTGAAATGCATCTACAAGGGATTTCTCAACGGACAATCTCTTCCAGT